>JAFRSI010000130.1 GCA_017427645.1 Oscillospiraceae bacterium
GGCAACCATGACACGGAGAGCCTGGCCTCCATGGACAAGGCAGCGCTGAACGATGTCTTTCTGTCGCTCTCTTATAAGACCTCTGGTACGTTGCTCTATCCTTATGTCCAGCCGGAGGTGACAGGGCGGAACAACCAGCTTATCGAACTGCGCAACTCCGACGGCAGCATGAACACCGCGCTGTTCCTGATCGACTCCAACGCTTATACCGGCGAAGGCATCAATGTCTATGATTACATTCACGACGATCAGGTTGCCTGGTACGCAGGAGAGGTGGAGCGGTTAAATACTGAGGCGGGCCGCTCCGTGCCTTCCATGATCTTCTTCCATATCCCGCTTCAGCAGTACCGCACGGCCTATGAGCTCTATGAGGCCGGAAGCGATGAAGTTACGTATTTCTTCGGCGAGAATGGAGAGAAGATGATCAACAAGGTCTGTTGCTCCGACTTTCCAAGCAGCCTGTTCGACCGAGCACTGGAGCTGGGCTGCGAAGCGATGTTCTGCGGCCACGATCATTACAACAACATGTCTTTGGAATATAAAGGCGTTCGGTTGACCTACGGTATGAGCATTGATTATCTCGCCATGCCTGGTATTGAAAACGACATTGAACAACGTGGCGGTGAGCTTATCACGATCCACACAGATGGGAACTGGGATCTGCTGCAGATCCCGTTAGACAGCTTAACTCAATAACAGAGGTGCAGGGGAGTAATATATAATTGTTTGGACACCGTTTGGTGCAAATACCCTTTTCTGGACACCGTTTGGTGCAACACAGACATCAAAGAAACCTCTTTTGTCTGCCAAAAGGACAAGGGAGGTTTCTTTGTTGTTATAACGAGATGAGCATGATATTATATTTCTATACGCTTCGGATGGGAGGAATGACGAATGGTACATTTGGAAGAATTAAACAAGTATAATGTATGGGACGTTATCGAACTAACTGTAAAAAAAGAGCAGGAAAGCTTTATCGCAGGCAATGAATGGAGTCTCGTCCATGCCTATGTGGGAAACAAAACCGAAGGCGCGGTATACCCTTTTGGAATTTTCGATGATGATAAAGCTGTTGGATTCTTAATGATCGCTTATGACTATGGCGAAGTATGCAATGATCCTGACGCGCCGGAAATATCCCAAAAGAATTATTTCCTTTGGCGATTGATGATAGATGAAGAAGAGCAAGGAAAAGGTTACGGGAAGAAAGCAGTAAAGCTTGCCTTGGAGTTTGTTAAGACATTCCCGCACGGCAAAGCGGATTACTGCTGGCTTTGCTATGACAAAAACAACGAAGTCGCAAGGAAGCTATATCTTTCCATGGGATTTCAGGAGATTGGTGAACAGGATGATGATATCAACGCGGTAATTAAACTATAGAAAATACGCTGGTGTACTTTTGGGCGTACTTAGACATCAAAGAAAGCCCTTTTGTCTACCGGGGCAGGAGAGGTTTCTTGTTGTTTCATGCGAATTGCCGTGGTATAATCTCCTCAATAAATCTTGCGGAGGACAAAGGAACATGCATTATGATATAGTCGCATTACCTAAAGATCAGTGGAAAGGCGCAACCATACCCTTGATCACCAGAAGCGACAGTTATTATGACATTGAGCTTAGCGCGTTAAACTGTGATGGATTTACTGTCTCTATTGTCAAGAAACCGGCAAAAGAGGAAATCGTTCACACGCCGGAGGAATATGATTTCCCCGATTCACTTTATCAGGATCATTGGAAAGGGGCGGAAGCCTACGGTGTTGTGAGTGATGCCGGCGAAATGATGGCTTGTATTGAAATATGTCCTGAGGAGTGGTCGAACAGACTCATGGTTACAGAATTATGGGTGAGCGACACGCTTCGAGGAAAAGGCATCGGAAAGAGGCTGATGGATAAAGCAAAGGAAATAGCCCTCTGGCAGAAAAGGCGTGCCATCATTTTAGAGACGCAATCCTGCAATACAAATGCAATCGGATTCTATCTTCATCAAGGGTTCGAACTGATCGGATTTGATACTTGCTGCTATACAAACAATGATATTGGACGCAGAGAAGTCAGGATCAACCTTGGATACTTTTTCCATAGAGAAGGGCGGAGAAGATAGTTCGAAAGAATTCTCGTTTGTAGGACTCCCCTG
The DNA here is from genome assembly GCA_017427645.1 of Oscillospiraceae bacterium. Taxonomy (GTDB): domain Bacteria; phylum Bacillota; class Clostridia; order Oscillospirales; family Oscillospiraceae; genus Vescimonas. The sequence goes on from JAFRSI010000130.1 coordinate 2,135, forward strand.
CCGGTGTACTTTTAGGCGTTCTTTCTATGGTTACGTACCTTTTACGCGTCCTGCACACCAATGAAACCTCTTTTGTCTGCCGGGACAAGAGAGGTTTTCTTTATTGTTTTATGTGGCCGGTGATGGTATAATCATTCCAACCAACCGATAGTTTGCTGCCATGCCGCAGATCACAGAGGAAGGAGCTTGCCATGATAACGGATTCATACGATGACAAATCCCCCGCCAAGATCAAAGTGAAGAAAAACGAGAACGCCGTTCAGGTGGACGCAGTCATCTTTACTTTCTCCCAGGAGATCGAGAAGCAAGTGGTTTCTTCCCATGACTGCGAGAAGGTAGGAGAATACCGTATGGCCTGCGGGCGAACCTCCGTATATCTGCTCAGATACCATGGAAAGAGATTCGGCTTCTTCAGGACCTGGGTAGGGGCCCCTGCCTGTGTGGCGCCGATCGAAGAGTTATCCACCGTCCTGGACACGGATAAGATCATCCACTTCGGCGGAGCAGGATGTCTGGACAAGGAGATCGCCAGAGGCAAGGTCATGATCCCGACGGAAGCCTACCGGGACGAAGGGACTTCCTATCACTATGCGCCGGCGTCAGACTATATCCGGATCAAAAACTGCGGCATTGTGAAAGCTTTTATGGAGGAAAACAAGATACCCTGCGTCATGGGCAGGACCTGGACGACAGACGCCTTTTACAGAGAGACCGTCAACAACTTCGAGAAGCGCAAGGCTGACGGCTGCATATCCGTGGAGATGGAGGGATCTGCCGTGCAAGCCGTCTGTGATTTCCGCGGCCTGGAAGTATATATGTTCTTCACAGGCGGAGATCTGCTGGATGCGCCGGAATGGACCGACAGAAAAGAAAAGGGGCAGATCGAACACACGCAGCATGATCCCGGACATTTTGACATCGCACTTGCGCTCGCCGAATATGTGGTGGATCGGCGGTAACATGTTCCAAGCTGCCGGATCGTTCGGCGCGTACCTTTTACGCGTGCGTTTACACATAAAAAAGCATTCTTTTCCGGTGTGATTATCTGAATAAACCTTTTTTTGCGGAGCAATGAGCAAATGAGACTGCTGTTTGAAATGGATAAAAAGGATTATGGCGGATGCACGCATACTTTTACGCGGGATTCTGCCAGAAGTATCATTATCAGGAACGGCAAGATCGCCATGATCCACAGCCTGAAGTATGACTACTACAAATTCCCGGGCGGGGGGATCGAGCCCGGGGAAAGCGCCGCCGATGCGCTGATCAGGGAAACAGCCGAGGAAGCCGGCCTGACCGTGATCTCGGATTCCATACGGGAATACGGGTATGTCCACCGGATCCAGAAGAGCACGGTGGAGGAGGACGAGTATTTCGTGCAGGACAACTATTATTACCTGTGCGACGCGGAAGAGGGCGTCAGGCCGCAGAAGCTGGATGACTACGAAGCAGACGAGCGTTTCACACTGGAATATGTAATGCCTGAAACCGCCATTCTCAGCAACCGGACCAAAGACCACGGACCGAAGGATCCGGTAATGCTTGAACGGGAGGCGCGAGTCCTTGAAATGCTGCTTTCAGAAGGAATGATTGAGTGACAGATCCCCGCTTGTCGGGCTCTGCGCCGGTACAATTTTGCGCGCTCCTGCACAGCAAAAACGCCTCGCAAAAAAGCGCCGTACGCCGGAGGAATATGAGGCCTGAACTGACTGCAACCAGCGGAGGAGAACCTCCCCTGCCTGCCGGGGCAAGGGAGGTTTTTTGTTGCCGTCCGGCGCGGGGCATGGTATAATCGCCGTATAAACACACAAACCGGGACCCGGCGAGGCGCCGCGTCCCGCTTCGGAAAGGGAGAAGCAGCATGGAGCGCAGCAGAATGGAGGCCTTCAGCGACGGCGTGCTGGCCATTATCATCACCATCACGGTGCTGAGCCTGAAGGTGCCGGTGGGCAGGGAGTTTTCCGATATCGTGGGCGTGCTGCCCCAGATCGGCAGCTATGCCCTGAGCTTTGCCTATATCGGCGCCTACTGGAGCAATCACCACCACACGCTCCACACCGTGACCCGGGTCAACGGAAAGATCCTCTGGTCCAACCTGCTGTTTCTCTTCGCCATCTCCCTGCTGCCCTTTGCCACGGACTGGTTCGGGCAGAACCTGTTCCAGCCGGTGCCCACCCTGGTGTACGGCCTGGTGCTGTTTTTCACCGCGGCGTCCTTCTTCCTGCTGCGTCTGGCCATCATCACACAGGATCAGAACAGCCACGTGCTGCGGAAGGTCATGGAGAGCGACTGGCGGGGGACCGTCACCGGCGCGGTCTACCTCGTCGCCCTGGGGCTGGCCATGTTTGCGCCCAAGGTCTCCGTGGCCCTGTATACGGTGCTGCTGGTGCTGTGGTTCATGCCGGACCGCAAGCTGGAGAGGGCGCTGGACGGAGAGGACGGCGGGCAGAAGGGGAGAATGGGATGAAAGCATATCGCGCCTGTCTGTTCGACCTCTACGGCACCCTGGTGGATATCCGCACCGATGAGGGGCGGCCCGACCTGTGGCACCGGATGAGCGCGCACTACGGCTCGCGCGGAGCGCGGTACGCCCCGGCGGAGCTGCGGGCGGCGTATCTGGCGGCCTGTGCCCGCCGGGAGGCGGAGCTGCGGCAGAGTTCGGCGGCAAAGTGGGTGGAGATCGAGATCGGCACCGTTTTTTCGGACCTCTACGCCCGGCGGGGCGCGGCGGTCAATGCGTCGGAGATCCAGGAGACGGCGGCGCTGTTCCGCCGGCTGTCCACCACCCATCTCCGGGCGTACGCCGGGGCGGCAGAGCTGCTGCGCATCCTGCGGGAGAGGGGACGGCAAGTGATTCTCCTTTCCAACGCCCAGCGGCTGTTTACCCTGCCGGAGCTGGAAAAGCTGGGGCTGCGCGATTGCTTTGACGGGATCTTCCTCTCCTCGGACCACGAGTGCAAAAAGCCGGACGCCGCCTTTTTCCGCCTGCCGCTGGAGCGGTTCGGCCTGGCCCCGGAGGACTGCCTGATGATCGGCAACGACCCGGTGTGCGACGTGGCCGGGGCTGCCGCCGTGGGGATAGACAGCGTGTATATCCGCTCCGGCCTCTCGCCCCGGGACGAGCCGGAGCACATACCGGCGCTCCTGCGGCTGGACCGCATGGACCTGCGGCGGCTGCGGAGGATCCTGCTGGCGGCCGGATGAGCGAAACGGAGCGCCCTTGCCAAGAGGGCGGGGCTGTGGTACGATACCGATAAATCATCGACAGAGAGGCGATCACTTTGTTCAACAAGCACGACATCACTCGGGACGCCTGCCAGCTCTTCGGCGAGCAGGCCCACTGCGGCTACGACTGGTGGTGGCATTCCTTTACCGGCCGCCACGCGGAGACGGGGGAGGAGCGGGCATTCTTCATCGAGTTCTTCCTCTGCAACCCCGCCCTGGGCGGCGACAGGCCCGTATTCGGCCAGCTGCCGGAGAACAGGGAGGAGGGCGTCCGGCCCTCCTATCTGATGGTGAAGGCCGGGTCCTGGGGAAAGGACGCCGCCCAGCTCCACCGCTTCTTCGGCTGGAACGAGGCAAAGGTGGAGTGGGGCGTGCCCTACGCCGTGTCCGCCGCCGACTGCTTCGTCACCGAGACGGAGACCCGGGGCTCCGTCTGCATCTCCCCGGAGGAGGCGGCCGCCCACCCGGAGTGGATGTGCCAGAGCGGCGCCATGAGCTGGGATCTGAAGATCGACAAGCAGATCGCCTTCAACGTGGGCTACGGCGCCGACAAGGCCATGCGGGAGGTGCAGGCCTTTGAGATGTTCTGGCACGCCGAGGGCATGAAGTCCGCCTATTCCGGCACCGTGACCTGGAACGGCCAGTTCTATACGGTGGAGCCGGAGACCTCCTACGGCTACGCGGACAAGAACTGGGGCAAGGATTTCACCTCCCCCTGGGTGTGGATCAGCTCCTGCAACCTGACCAGCGAGCTGACGGGCAAAAAGCTCACCGACAGCGTGTTCGACATCGGCGGCGGGCGGCCCAAGGTGGGCCATCTGGCCCTGCCCCGGAAGCTGCTCTCCGCCTTCTGGTACGAGGGGACGCCCTACGAGTTCAACTTCTCCAAGGTCTGGACCCATACCCATACGGAATTCGACTGCCGGGAGACGGACACCCAGATCGTCTGGCACGTGGAGCAGACCAACCGCCATGACCGCATGGTGACGGATCTCACCTGCGAAAAGGCGGACATGCTGCTGGTGAACTACGAGGCCCCCGACGGGGAGAAGCGTCACAACCGCCTGTGGAACGGCGGCAACGGCCGGGGCACGGTGGAGCTCTACCACGGCGGCGAGCTGGTGGACCGCATCCGCGTGGAGAACGCCGGGTGCGAGTACGGGGAATACGACGAGTGACGGCCGCCTGCCGGGAACCGGGCAGAGCAATGGGAATAGTTACAGGAGGATACGATGGTCATTGGTGTGATTGGAGAGAATTGCAGCGGGAAGTCCACCCTGGCGGAGGCGATCCGGGAAGCCCTGGGCGCGGAGATCGTCACCGGCAAGGATTACCTGCGGATGGCAAAATCGGAGAGTGCGGCAGCCGCCCTGTTTCGGGAGAAGCTTGAAAAGGCCGTCTCCGGGGAACACGTGGTTTACGTGATCGCGGACCGGGAGCACCTGGGGCTGCTGCCGGAGGGCGCGGTGAAAATCCTGGTGAGCGCCGACCTGGACACCATCAAAGAGCGCTTCCGGGCGCGGATGCACGGCGATCTGCCTGCGCCGGTGGCCCGGATGCTGGAGCGAAAGCACGGAGCCTTCGACGATGGCTCCTACGACTACCGCTACGACGGCGTGAATGGGGACGCGGCGGCTCTCTGCAGGGCGTTGGAAGAGCGCGCAGCCCGATAACCGACAAATCCTTCGTTTGGAGAATAACGCTATGGTGGATCAAATCATGGAAAACATTCAGGTGCTGGGATCGATCTTCGCAATCCTCTGGATCGTGACCATCGGCTGTACGCTGCTGCGGCCCCAGCGATTCTTCAACAGCTTTCTGCTGATGATCGCCATCTTGGGGACTATGCTGTTTGTTGCCGGCTTCTTTGGCGAGGTGGTTGGCGCCTATTTCCTGCTGGCATGCTTCCTCCTGGTGATGCTGGCCCTGTTTATGGTTCCGGTGCTGCTGATTATCAACGGCGTTCAGATGATCCGGCGGGAGTCGTTCTGCCTGGCCCACTGCCTGTCGCTGGGACTGGGGATCATCGTGGGCATCGGCGAAATCGCGGCGGTCTTCTACGTGCTGGGCATGGCTGATCTGTTCCGGATCGAGAGCGCCAATCTCTGGATCCTGCTGCTGGCCTTTACCGTATTCTATTTCAGCGCCCTGGTGCTGAGCTTCGTCCTCTACTCCATCTTTATTCAGATTATGCCGCACAGGATGAATTTCAACTACGTGATCATCCACGGCTGCGGCCTGGCGGGCGGTGAGCGAATCACCAAGCTGCTCTCCAACCGGGTGGACAAGGCCATCGCCATTTACAACAAGTGTAAGATCAAGCCCATCATCATCCCCAGCGGCGGCCAGGGGGACGATGAAAAGCTGAGCGAGGCCCAGGCCATGAAGGACTATCTGCTCAGCCACGGGGTTCCGGAGGAGCACATCGTGCTGGAGGACCGCTCCACCACCACCAGGGAGAACCTGCGCAACTCCAAGGAGATCATTGAAGAGCGGCAGGGCAGAAAGAAAACGGCTCTGGTGTCCAGCAACTACCATATCTATCGGTGTCTGCGGCTGGCCAGGGAGGCGGGGCTCAAGTGCATCGGGATCGGTGCCGACGTGGCCCTGTATTACTGGCCCTCCGCCCTGATCCGGGAGTTCATTGCCATATTCCTGACGAAAAAGTTTCTGATCTGGTCGCTCATCGGGTACGTGGTCTTCATCAGCCCGGTGCTGTACGGAATATTCAATTCATAACGGCAATCTACAGATTATGTTTTACACCGACGGAATAAAGAGGAGTGAAATGACATGTTGAAGATCGAACACCTGACGAAGACCTACGGGGAGAAGAAGGCGGTAGATGATCTGTCCCTGCACATCCAGATGGGAGAGATTTTCGGCTTCATTGGCCACAACGGAGCCGGAAAGAGCACCACGCTCAAATGTGCAGTGGGAATCCTGCAGTTCGACGCCGGAACGATTACCATTGGCGGGAAGGATATCCGGGTCGACCCGCTTGCCTGCAAGCAGGAGCTGGCCTACATTCCGGACAACCCGGATCTGTACGACTTCATGAGCGGCATCAAGTATCTCAACTTTATCGCGGACATTTTCGCCATCCCCGCCGCCGTGCGGCAGGAGCGGATCCGCAAATACGCCGATCTCTTCGAGCTGACAGCCGACTTGGCCCAGCCCATCTCCGCCTATTCCCACGGCATGAAGCAGAAGCTGGCTGTGATCGCGGCCTGGCTGCACGATCCGAAGCTGATCATCATGGACGAGCCCTTTGTCGGCCTGGACCCCAAGGCGTCCCATCTGCTCAAGGAGATGATGCGCCAGCACTGTGACCGGGGCGGCGCCATTTTCTTCTCCACCCATGTGCTGGAGGTGGCTGAGAAGCTCTGCGACAAGGTGGCCATCATCAAGCAGGGCCGTCTGGTCAAGGTGGGCACCATGGAGGAGGTCAAGGGCGACGACAGCCTGGAAGAGGTCTTCCTGGAACTGGAGGCGGAGTAAATGCTGAAGGTACTTCTGAAAAAGCAGATGGCGGAGGTGTTCAAAAGCTACTTCTACGATGCGAAGAAAAACAAGATGCGCTCCAAGGGCGCCATTGCCGCCTGGTTCGTGTTCTTCTTCGTCATCATGGTGGGGATGCTGGGCGGTATGTTCACCTTCCTCTCGCAGAGCATGTGCGGGGGCCTGGTGCAGGTGGGCATGGGCTGGCTGTATTTTCTGCTGCTGAGCGGGATCGCTATTGTGCTGGGCGCCTTCGGCAGCGTGTTCAACACCTATTCCGGCCTCTATCTGGCCAAGGACAACGACCTGCTGCTGTCCCTGCCCATTCCCACGCGGACGATCATGGCCGCCCGACTGCTGAACGTCTATCTGCTGGGCGCCATGTATTCCGCCACCGCCATGCTCCCGGCGCTGATCGTCTACTGGGTCACGGCGGGCGTGACGGCGGCGCGGGTGATCTGCGGTATCCTGCTGCTGCTGATCGTGACGGTGATCGTACTGCTGCTCTCCTGCGTGCTGGGCTGGGCGGTGGCGAGGATCAGCCTGCATCTGAAAAACAAGAGCTTTGTCACGGTGCTGATCGCCCTGCTGTTCATCGGCGCGTACTACTTCTTCTATTTCAAGGCCGCAGATCTGATCCGGGACCTCATTGCGAACGCCGCTGTCTACGGGGAACAGATCAAGGGCGCGGCATACGGTCTCTATCTCTTCGGCCGTATCGGCGAGGGCGACTGGCTGGCGGCGGGGATCTTCCTGGCCGTCAACGCGGCGCTTTTCGCCCTGGTCTGGGGCGTCATGTCCCGCAGCTTCCTGCGCATCGCCACCTCCACCGGCGCCGTCAAAAAGGTGCGCTACGTGGAGAAGTCGGCGAAGCAGAAGTCCGCGTTCAGCGCATTGCTGGGCAAGGAGTTCGGCCGCTTCACCTCCAGCGCCAACTATATGCTCAACTGCGGCCTGGGCGTCCTGCTGATCCCGGCGGTCGGCGTTCTGCTGCTGATCAAGGGCCGGGAGGTTTTCGGCGTCATCGACGTCTTTCTGGCCGTCCGTCCGGGCGCCTCTGCCGTCCTGCTCTGCGCCGTCGTGTGCCTGCTCTCGTCCATGGCCAACACGGTCACGCCGTCGGTGTCCCTGGAGGGAAAAAGCCTCTGGATCCCCCAGTCGCTGCCCATTCCCCCGAAAACGGTGCTGCGGGCCAAGGCCTCCGTGCAGCTGATCCTGACCGCAGTTCCCATGCTGTTTGCCGGGATCTGTGCCGCGCTGGTGGTGGATACGTCCCCCGGGATCAAGATCCTGATGTGCGTGATGCCGCCGGTCTATGCGGCGTTTTCCGCCATGTTCGGCTCCTTCCTGGGCGTCCGGATGCCGCTGCTGAACTGGACGAACGAGCTGGCGCCCATCAAACAGGGAGGTGCGGTGGCGATCGCTCTGTTCAGCGGGTGGGGCATCGCCTTCATCCTGGGAGGGCTCTATCTGCTGATCGGCTATAAAATCGGCGCAGCGGCCTATCTGCTGATTTGGACGGTCCTCTTTGCCGCCGCCGCGCTGCTTCTGCTGCGCTGGCTGGACACCCGGGGCAGCCGGCTGTTTGCCGAGCTGTAAGGCGGGGGACCGGTACGTATCAAACAAGAAGGACGCCCTGTCGGGGCACACTCCGTAATGCAGCACTCCGCCTCACTTTATCCGCCACCGGCGGCGCTTCGGCGGCAGACCACCGGGCTGCTGCTCCCGATCCTGCTGCCCGCGCAGGATCGGAAGTCGTTTCAAATCCCGCTGCGCACCACGGGCCAAAGAAAAAAGACACCCGACCGGGTGTCTTTTTCTTTTGTGAAAGTCCGCGTAAAAGGACGCCAAAGCATAGAAAGTCCGCGCAAAAGGTACAGGCTGAACATCTCGACAAACGGGAGTTTGTCATTTCCCTTTTCGGACATAAATCAGCAGAAAATTCAGAATATCATACAGGCCCTTATCCAAAAACGCCTTGTCGCGCACTCCGAATTCATGTCCGGATTGAAACCATTCCTGCCATGCGGTATCGTAACACTCGGCCTCAAGAACCTTGACTTCACACCGATCCCCGCATTCGTCTTTCAACAGGTTCTCCCACCAGGCAGCCGTTTTGAAGAGTTCTGAATCATCGCCATCGGCCCATGTTTCAAAAAGCTGTTTCAGTTCGCCTCTCGGCGCTTCCTTTAATCCGGGAACAGCGATCATCACATGACCGTTCTCTTTGACAAACGGCAGTATTTTATCTGCAAACACACCTGCTTTACAGCCAAAATAATGATAGGCGTCAACGCTGATGACGGTATCGAAATAGTCTTGCGCAAAGGGCAGATTCATAGCGTCTCCATGGATCGGTATGATCTTATCCTCAAGCCCGTTATCCCGTATTCTTTCATAGTTTTCTGTTGCGGAAATCCAAAGATCGAACGCATAGACGTATTTTGCACCTGTTTCATTGGCAACGAAAAGGGAAGTCAAGGCATATCCGCATCCAAGGTCCAGAGTCCGGTCATATCGTACATCCTCTGGACTTCTGCGTACCAATTCGTCCAGTAACCTGAACGAGTTTGGTCCCATCAAATACTCCTTTGTAAAGAATTGTTTGTATTTTCCCATGTTGCTCATTCTGTTTTCCTTTCATGTAACCCGCCAAATCCCGGTTTGTTGAGATGATTATACTATTTTTGCCCCCGCTGTACAACAAGAAAACCTCTTTTGCCCTGGTAGACAAAAGAGGTTTCTTTGATGTCAAAGTCCGCGTAAAAGTGCACCAAAGCATAGAAAGAACGCGCAAAAGACACACGCCAAACTTCTCGACAAACTGGAATTTGTATCAATGGTTCGCTTTGGAAAAAGGACAGCGTTTACCGATGCACTGGTTGTTTTGCGCCGAGAAGTGGCACACGACTTCTGGTTTTTCCATCTCGACGCCAAAGTGATCCCTCACAAAATCGACAGCCGCAAGGATGGACAGGAATGAATCCCTCTTGCAGCAACGTGGACCACCAATTTCACCGATCTGTCCAAGTGATTTAGCCGTCATCTTGTGTGACAGCGAGAACGGCTCATTAGCCAATGGTGTGGACTTCGAGATAATGGATATAAACATCCCTGAACTGATTCCTGCTCCGCAGGCTCCCCAAAATCCGCAGGCACCGCCGGGAACGCTCTTTCCGCGATTCATCATTTCGATCAATGTACTGTGAAGGTCGATATCTCCACCTGCGTTTTTATATGCTGTCAGCAGGGCAGACCCGACCATAACATGATGTTCCGGTCCGTGCATATGGCAGAACGGCATCGCCATCATCTTTTCGATAATGGCTATCGGATTCTTTGAAGTTTCCTTCATGCATAAGCCAATTATGGAGTCAAGCCCCTGTGTGTGGCAATCGTTACATACATAGTGTCCATTCACACATCTTGTCTTGCTGTTTTCTTTTTTATGGCAAATCTCGCACTCCATGAGAACATCTGTCTCAAGGTATTCCAGTGGAGCTTTACAAATCAAGCATTCTTCTTTCATCAGTTATCCCCCCGCAAACGTCGATTTGACGAGATGATTATACAGTATTAGTTCCCTCCGTACAACAAGAAAACCTCTCTTGCCATGGCAGACAAAAGAGGTTTCTTTGATGGCGCAGTGGGAGGGATTTGAACCCTCGGGCCTCTTTTGGAAGCCACACGATTTCCAGTCGTGCTCGTTATGACCACTTCGATACCACTGCAGATATGCAATTGTTGCCGCGCAGGTCAACACAGCTTGTTCATTATACCAAAAATTTGCCGCTTGTCAAGGATAAAATCACCGGGGAGAGGAAAAAATTCAGGTCCCGCCCGATTCACATCGGGCGGGACCTGCGGCGGGACAGTGAGGTCACGGTATGATATGACTGACGTCGTCAATGGCGGAGTCCACCGCGCTGCCCACCCGCTGCATGGTCCGGTCAACGGCGTTTTTCCGGGCCTTGGGCAGAGGGAAGGCGACCATGTCCACCACCACGCCGGCCACCATGCCGACGCCCAATCCCCAAGCGAATGAGGAAAGCTTCATTTTCATCACTCCTTTGCGCACATGGGTAGTATGTCGCCTGCGTCGAAAAAAACACGCGGAATTCATTGCCAAAAACGCGGCGAACAGGTATAATATATTCTGTAAAAGAATGAAAACCGCTGAAAGGGGAGTGGAGATATGTCGATCGCTGTTCTGCAGGAACAGATCCGCCGCAGGAAGACGCCCGTGGCTCTGGCGCTGGGACCGGAGGCGGATAGGATCGCACCGAAGATCCGCCGCAATTTTACGGAGATGTACGGCGAGGGCGTCATGGCCACGGCGGAGGCGCTGCGCTACCACGGCTGCCAGGTGCTGGACGCCGCGGCGGACCGCCTGAGCGCGGTGGTGCTGGACGCCGCCGCCTACCTGCGCTGCGGCGCCATGGGATTTGACGTTCTTTCCAACCTGGTGGGCGCGGCAAAGGCCCGGGGACTGTATGCCATCGTAGACGCCCGGGGGGCGCTTGCCGAGCCGTGGCTGGCGGCCATGCCCCAGGCCGACGCGGTGACGGTGCTGCCCTATCTGGGCGGCGACGCCTGCCGGATCGGAGAGGACAAGGCCGTTTTTGCCCTGGTGACCACCGACAACAGCTCTGCCTCCGATATCCAGCGGCTGATCGCCGGGGATCGGAAGCTGTTCCTGGCGGCGGCGGAGCAGATGGCCCGCCGGGGCGCCGGCATCGCTCTGGAGAGCGGCTACGCCCTGGATATCCGGGATCTGCGCCGCAAGCTGGACAAGACCTTCCTTCTGCTGACGCACTGCACGCCCCAGGCGGCCTCGGTGGCCTTTGACGACTACGGACACGGCGCGCTGGCGGCGGACGGCGATATCCAATACGCCGAGGACCCGGCTGCCGCCGTGGAGCAGGCGATCGCGGCCATGAAGGAATGGGTGAGCGTGGTATGACGAGGCTGTATCTGATCCGCCACGCCGAGGCGGAGGGCAATCTCTACCGCATTGCCCAGGGCCATTACGACAGTCTCATCACCGAGCTGGGCTACCGGCAGATCGCGGCCCTGCGGGAGCGGTTCCGGGACGTACACGTGGACGCGGTCTACTCCAGCGACCTGTTCCGCACCCGCACCACCGCCCGGGCCATCTACGAGCCCAAGGGCCTGCCGCTGCACACGGAGCCCGCCTTTCGGGAGATCGGCATGGGCGTATGGGAGGGCAAGTGCTGGCAGGAGCTGGCCATGACCCAGGGCGACCTGCTGCACCGCTTCAACTGCGATATGGGCAACTGGCAGGTGGAGGGCAGCGAGACGCTGCAGACCGTGCTGGATCGCTTCATCCCCGCTCTGGAGCGGGTGGCAAAGGAGAACGACGGCAAGACCGTGGCCGTCGTCGCCCACGGCATGGCCCTGCGCATGGTGCTGGGGACCCTCCAGGGGATGACCATGGAGGAGCTCAACCGGACCCACCACGCCGACAACACCGCCGTTTCGCTGGTGGAATACGAGGACGGCCGATTCCGGGTGATCTTCCGGGACGACAACAGCCATCTGGCGGGGACGGATCTGTCCACCTTTGCCAGGCAGAGCTGGTGGCGGAACAAGCAGGGGAGAGAGGTAGGGGTCTACTACGGCCCCATGACGGAGGAGGCGCGGCAGGAGCTGACGGACGGAGGCGCCCGGGTCCCCGAGGGGGGAGAGCAGATCGCCGTGCGGTTTGACCAGCGGACCATCGGCGGCGTGCAGCTGCTGCCGGAGGGGGAGATCGGGTGGTATTACCTGCTGCCCGCCTGGCGCGGCAAGCGCCTGGGCGTGCCCCCGCTGGGCCAGGTGGTCTACCGCTGCCGCGGCCAGGGGCTGGAATACGTGCGTCTGCACTGCGGCGACGAGCAGCTGCGGCCCTTTTTCAGCAAGCTGGGCTTCGTCCCCACCCAGGGGGACGGGATGGCTCTCTATATCGGGTATAAGGAAAGAGCGACCATATGATCGGTACTGAGTTTTTGCCGGTGAGCCGGGAGGAGATGCTGGCGCGGGAGTGGTACTACTACGATTTCCTGGTGGTCACCGCCGACGCCTACATCGACCATCCCAGCTTCGGCTCCACCCTGATCGCCCGGACGCTGGAGGCGGACGGGTTCCGGGTGGCCATTCTGGCCCAGCCCCCCTGGCAGGACGCCCAGGCGTTCCGCGCCATGGGGCGGCCCCGCTGCGCCGTGCTGATCGGCGGGGGAAACCTGGACTCCATGGTGGCCCACTACACCGTGGCCAAGCGGCGCAGGGCGCAGGATCTTTACAGCCCCGGCGGCAAAATGGGTTTCCGGCCGGACCGGGCCACCATCGTCTACGCCAACCGGGCCCGGGAGGCTTTTCCGGACTGCCCCATCGTCATCGGCGGGCTGGAGGCGTCCCTGCGGCGGTTTGCCCACTACGACTACTGGGAGGACAAGGTGCGCCGCAGCATCCTGTTTGACGCCCCGGCGGACCTGCTGGTCTACGGCATGGGGGAGAGCGCCACCCGGGAGATCGCCCGGCGGCTGAAGAAAAAGATACCGCCCTGGCAGATCACCGACGTGCCCGGCACCGCCTATATCGCCGGCAGCGCCGACGAGATCGCCGGCAAGCGGGTGGATTGCCCCTCCTACGAGGAGGTCACGGCGGACAAGACGGCCTACGCCCGGGCTACGAAGATCGAATACGAGGAGCACGATCCCATCCGGGGCCGTGCCGTCCTGCAGCCCTGCGAGGGGCGGATCCTGGTGGTCAATCCCCCGGCCCGCCCCCTGGGGCGGGAGGAGCTGGACCGGCTCTACGATCTGCCCTATACCCGTAAAGTGCATCCCATGTATACCGACGGCGTCCCGGCCATTGAGGAGGTCCGCTTCTCCATTACCCACAACCGGGGCTGCTTCGGCGGGTGCAACTTCTGCGCACTGGCCTTCCACCAGGGCCGCATGGTCACCTCCCGCTCCATCGAGTCCTGCCTCCGCGAGGCGGAACTGCTGACCCGGGACCCGGATTTCAAGGGCTACATCCACGACGTGGGCGGTCCCAGCGCCAATTTCCGCCACACCTCCTGCCGCAAGCAGAAGCGCTGCGGCATGTGCGCCGACCGCTCCTGCCTGGCGCCGGAGCCCTGCCCCAATCTGGACGCGGACCACAGCGAGTACACGGAGCTGCTGCGGCGGATGCGGGCCCTGCCCGGCATCAAGAAGGTATTTGTCCGCAGCGGCATCCGATACGACTATATGCTGCAGGACAAGGACAACAGCTTTTTCAAGGAGCTGGTGCGCTACCACATCTCCGGCCAGCTGAAGGTGGCGCCGGAGCACTGCGTGGCCGGCGTGCTGGACTATATGGGCAAGCCCCACTTTGACGTATTCGAGCGGTTCTGGCGGCAGTATCAGAAGATCAACGAGAGGGAGGACAAGGAGCAGTATCTGGTGCCCTATCTCATGTCCTCCCACCCCGGTTGCACCCTGGCCGACGCGGTGGCGCTGGCGGAGTTCCTTCACGGGACCGGCCACCAGCCTCAGCAGGTACAGGATTTCTACCCCACGCCGGGTACGGTATCCACCTGCATGTACTACACCGGGTTGGATCCCCGGACCATGGAGCCGGTCTACGTGGCCCGTGACCCCCACGACAAGGCCCTGCAGCGGGCCCTGCTCCAGTGGCGTCGCCCGGAGAAGAGAGCGCTGGTGATCGAGGCCCTGGAAAAGGCGGGGCGCACGGATCTGATCGGCTACGGGCCGGCGTGCCTGATCCGCCCCCGGAAGGGGGAAAAGTACTTCGGAAAGAAGGACGAGCCCCGGAAACAGGCGGAGAAGAAGCGGGACGGCCGCGGCCCCAAGCCGGCGGGAACCGTACACCGGGGCAGACCAGCCCGGTCCGGACAGAAGGGGAGAGCGGCGTCCGGGGAAAAGGCGCCCGCTGCCCGGCGGCGGACGAGGAAGCAATAGTACCGGGGCAATGGCGCATACACAACTCCTGGGAACATACGCCCGTGCATGCACGGATGTGTGAAATAGAAAAAGAAGGAGAACGCTGTTTGAAAATCCTGACAGGAACACCGGAGATTGCGGCATAACCGGGAGGTTTGCCAGTGATCGAAGGACCTCCCGCCGAGAGGCAATTGCCGTCAACAATTTTCAGGAGGGAAAACAATGAATACAAATGACGTTATCATTCGTTTGGAAAAGACAGAGGACCGCAGAGAAGTGGAAAACCTGGTGAGGGAGTCTTTCTGGAACGTGTATCGCCCGGGGTGCAGCGAGCACTATGTGATCCACGTGCTCCGGGACGATCCGGCTTTCGTAAAGGAGCTGGATCTGGTCATGGAACAGGACGGCCGGCTGATCGGACAGAACATGTTCATGAGAACGGTCATCAATGCCGACGACGGCCGGGTGATTCCCGTGCTGACCATGGGACCCATCGGGATCACGCCGGAACTGAAGCGCCGGGGATACGGCAAGAAGCTGCTGGACGAATCCCTGCGGAGGGCGGCGGAGCTGGGCTTCGGGGCAGTTCTGTTTGAGGGCAACATCGCTTTCTACGGCAAGAGCGGCTTCCACTATGCCCGGGAATTCGGGATCCGTTACCACGATCTGCCGGAGGGCGCCGATTCCTCGTTCTTCCTCTGCAGGGAGCTGATCCCGGGATATCTCAAAGGTATCACGGGCGTATATCAGACGCCTCAGGGCTACTACGTGGGCGACGCGGACGTGGAGGAATTCGACAGAGCCTTTCCGCCCAAGGTGAAGCGGAAGCTGCCGGGACAGCTGTTCTGAACGAAACAGTGAAAGCCGGGGGCCGGTATATCCAGCGGGGTATACCGGCTCTCCGCAAGAGCGAAAGGAGGACGGGCGGATGAACTACCAGGATATCAACGCGGCGACCATCGACCGCTGGGTCCGGGAGGGCTGGGAATGGGGGAGACCCATCTCCCATGAGACATATGAGAAGGCGAAGGACGGCCAATGGGACGTGTTCCTGACGCCTGCGAAGCCGGTCCCCCACCGGTGGTTTGGGGACCTGAAGGGGAAGAAGATCCTGGGCCTGGCCAGCGGCGGCGGCCAGCAGATGCCGATCTTTTCCGCCCTCGGCGCGGAATGCACAGTGCTGGACTATTCGGAGGAGCAGCTGGCCGGCGAGCGCACGGTCGCCCGGCGGGAGGGCTACGCCATTGAGATCATCCGCGGCGATATGACGCAGCCGCTGCCCTTTGGGGACGAGACCTTTGATCTGATCTTCCACCCGGTTTCCAACTGCTACGTGCGCGAGGTAAAGCCCATCTGGCGGGAGTGCTTCCGGATACTGAAGCCGGGCGGACTGCTCCTGGCCGGAACGGATCACTTCGTCAACTATATCGTGGATGCGGACGAGCGGCAGATCGTCAACCACCTGCCCTTCGATCCGCTGACTGACGCCGATCAGCGGCTGCAGCTGGAAAGGGATGACGCGGGGATGCAGTTCTCGCACACCCTGGAAGAGCAGATCAACGGCCAGCTGGAGGCGGGGTTCACCCTGCTGGAGCTGTACGAAGACACTAACGGCCAGGGCCGCCTGCACGAGTTGAATATTCCGACGTTTCTGGCCATGCGGTCCCAAAAGCAAGCGCGGGAGCCGACAGAGAGCGGAGCTGGTGCGCCGACGGGCGAAAAGAGGGTGAGATAAGCAAAAAAGAACGATGACCCGACGGATCACCGCTCTTTTGACAGCTTGCCAAAGAACCCTGCTTTCAAGCGGTGAAAACAGGGAGTTTGGTTCACATCGATTTACATCATACTTTTCCGCACGAAAGTTTCACTGTGTTGCAAAGGAGGTCACAAATATGGCAAAAGGTCAAAAGAAGGTCATCATTTCCTGTGCAGTCACCGGCGGGATCCACACCCCCAGCCTGTCTCCCTATCTGCCCTCTACACCCGAGCAGATCGCCGCACAGGCCATCGATGCGGCAAAGGCGGGTGCCGCCGTGCTCCATATCCACGCACGTCGTGAAGACGGAATGCCTGTGAGCGATTTCGGCACCTTCCGTCGGATTTTGTCCGCTATCAAGAATGAGGTCGATGCTGTCATCGGTATTACCACCGGCGGCGCTCAGGGCATGACCACGGAGGAGCGTTTCTCCGTGATCGAGGAGTTCCAGCCCGAAATGGCTTCCGCCAACGGTGGCTCAATGAACTTCTGCTTCCACAGGCTCCAGCAGGACATGGGCCCGACCCCCAAGTACAGCTGGGAAGTCCCGTTCGTAGCTCGGACCTATGACAACGTCTTCAAAAACACCTTCAAGGATATCGAGTACTGCATCACCACCATGAATAAGTGCGGGACGCTGCCGGAGTATGAGGTGTTCGACTATGGCCAGCTGGCCAATCTCCAGTATTTCCAGAAGAAGGGCATCATCACCCAGCCTATCTATATTCAGTTCGTTCCAGGCGTCATGGGCGGTTATCCCATCAGCAACGAGGGCATGATGTTCATGATCGACCAGGCCAAGAAGATGCTGGGCAACAACATCCAGTACAGCACCGTCTCTGCAGGCAGACGCATGTTCCGCAACGCCGCCATGATGGCGCTGCAGGGCGGCAACGTCCGAGTCGGTATGGAGGACAGCCTTTACATCAAGCCCAACGGTGAGTTGGCCGTCAGCAACGCCCAGCAGGTCCTGAAGATGAAGCGGATCCTGGAGGATCTCGATTTCGAAATCGCCACTCCCGCCGAGGCCCGTGAGATGCTCAGGCTCAAGGGCGGAGACAAGGTCAATTTCTGAACCCGTCTTTCCGGCGATGTCGTTTGCGTGAAGCCTGCTGCAATCGACGCTGCGTCCTTCTTCCATTCTTCCATGTCAACATCCCCTGCCGCTATTCCAAATGCAAGGGGCATTGCATAGTTTTTTGATAGGCAGAGCGAAAAAAGAGCGGTGATCCGTCGGATCATCGTTCTTTTTTGAGATTAAGCCAGCAGGGAGCCCGCAGCGACCAGCACCAGACCCAGGACGAAGAAAAAGAACACCATAGCTGCGACCCGCTTGCAGAATTCTCTGATACCCAGAGTGGGGAGGTCCAGGAAGGGATAGGGATAGAGCAGGGAGGTGTTGCCGATGGGGCGGCCGGTCTTGGCCCGGAGCATGGCGAAAATGAAGTAGAGCAGGGGGATGATCAGCCAGGCCAGAGCGCTCAGCACCGTCAGACCGGACTTGTCGGCCCAGAGGAGCCACTGGAGCAGCACCAGCAGGGGCGTGACGTAGTGGACGAAGACGTTGCCCACCAGCTCGTCCGCCGTGTCGCCCAACTTGACGCCGCCGCGCCGGGCGGCGGGCAGGAGGACGAAGTGATAGATCAGATGAGTCACCCAGATGCAGGCCGTCATGGACATGGCCACGGTGCTGCCGGATACGGCGCGATACACGCTCCGGGCCTTCAGCGCGGCGGCGGTGAAGAGGGTGAATTCAAAGAGAATGATCAGCAGATTGCTCAGGTTGGTATAGAAACAGAAAAAGCCGGCACGTATCTTCCCGGTCCGGGGCAGGGTGGAATGGATCACCATGCCGACGGTGGCGATCACGGCGATCACCAGGGCGGAAACGGAATAGGCGTTCATCGCTTCATCTCCTTCAGCAGTGCGATTTCGGCGGCGTAGCCGGGCAGCTCGTTGGGGGTCTCCAGAATGAAGGGGAGCCCCTGCAGGGCCGGGTGGTTGATGATGCGCGCAAAGGCCTCCCGGCCCAGACAGCCCTCGCCGATGCGGGCGTGGCGGTCCTTCCGGGCGCCCACGGGATTCAGACTGTCGTTGATGTGAATGGCACGCAGACGTGTAAGGCCGATCACCTTGTCAAAGGCTGTCAGAACGGCATCCAGGTCGCCTGCCACGTCGTAACCCGCGTCGCTGACGTGGCAGGTGTCCAGGCAGACGCCCATGCGGTCCGTCAGCGTGACACGGTCCAGGATCTCCCGCAGCTCCTCAAAGCGGCCGCCGATCTCCGTGCCCTTGCCGGCCATGGTCTCCAGCAGGACCGCGGTGCGCTGCGTCGGCAGCAGGATGGCGTTGAGCGTCCCGGCGATCTGGGCGATCCCCGCCTCCGTCCCCTGGCCGGTGTGACTGCCGGGATGGAAGTTGTAGCAGACGTCGGGCAGCGCCTCCAGCCGGTCCAGGTCGTCGGCCATGGTCTGCCGGGCAAATTCCCGGGTGCGCTGGTCGGCGGAGCAGGGGTTGATGGTATAGGGCGCGTGGGCCACCAGCGTTCCGATGCCTGCCTCCTGACGCATGGCCAGAAAAGCGGCCACGTCCGCCGGGTCCACGGGCTTGGCCCGGCTGCCCCGGGGATTCCGGGTGAAGAACTGAAAGGTATTGGCATGGATGGACAGCGCCGTCTGCCCCATGGCCAGGAAGCCCTTGGAGGAGGAGAGGTGGCATCCGATAAAGAACATAAGGCGGACCTCCTTTACAGCCGGTACGTGGCGCAGTCATAGACCTTGTCGTTGATGGTGATGACGCCGTACGTGGGGCTGTTGCCGCGGCCGCCCACGGTGCCGGGATTCATCACGTACAGGGAGCCGTCAAAGTCCACCAGCGGGCGGTGGGTGTGGCCGAAGAGCAGGATATCGGCCCCGAATTCCCGCGCGGCGTAACAGGCGCGCTGCAGATCGTATTTGACGCCCCGGGTGTGGCCGTGCATCATGAGGATGCGCTTGCCGCCCAGCTCGATCAGCTTTTCCGCCTCGTCAAAGCAGCCGTAATCGCAGTTGCCCGGCACCAGGGTCATGGGGATGTGGGGAAAGCGGTCCTGCAGACGTTCGGCGTCCCGGACGCAGTCCCCCAGGTGGAGGATGCAGTCCGGCTCCGTCAGCTCCACACACCGTACCATTTTGTCCACACTGCCGTGGGAATCGGACATGACAAGGATCCGCATAGGCACCTCACAGAAAAATAGTATAAGGATTATAGCATATGAGGTTGAAAAATCAAACGGTTTCCCGTAAAATATACATGTAAAGATCACAGGAGATCGGGGGTGCGGCGGTGAGCGGGATCGTGGAGCTGGATCTGCACGGAAAAAACGCGTATCAGGCCCGGGTGGCCGTGGACGCGGCGCTGCGGCGCGCCGGCAGAGGAACCTATCGCATCCGTCTGATCCACGGTTACCACGGCGGCACCGCCCTGCGGGATCTGGTCAGGCGCGAATACGCCGACCGGGTGCTGCGGCTGGAGACAGGCGTCGGATCGGGGATCACCGATCTGGTGCTGCGGGAGTTTTAAAGGAGGAGAGATCACCATGCTGTTTGTCTGCTATCCCCGCTGTTCCACCTGCCAGAAGGCGCAGAAGTGGCTGGAGGAGAAGGGGATCGCCTGCCAGGTACGGCACATCAAGGAGGACAACCCCTCGAAGGAGGAGATCCTGCGCTGGCAGAAGCTGTCGGGCCTGCCGATGACGCGCTTTTTCAACACCAGCGGCCAGCTGTACCGGCAGATGGAGCTGAAGGACAAGCTGCCGCAGATGACCGAGGAGGAGATGGCGGCCCTGCTGGCCACCGACGGGATGCTGGTAAAGCGGCCCCTGCTGGTGGGAGAGGACTTCGTGCTGGTGGGATTCCGGGAGAAGGAGTGGGCCCAGCGCCTGTAAGAGACCGTTGTTCATTATACAATTATAAATACATGCAGGAGGAGAAGACATGAGAAAATACGCAGAGATGACCCGTGAAGAGCGGCAGACCGAGTATGCGGCGGTCAAGGCGGCATATGAGAGCCAGCGGGCTAAGGGGCTGAAGCTGAACATGGCCCGCGGCAAGCCGGGCAAGGAGCAGCTGAAGCTGGTAATGGAGATGGGGACCATCCTCCAGACGGAGGAGGACTACATCGACGACGGCCTGGACAGCCGCAACTACGGCACCGTGGACGGCATGCCCGCCGCCCGCCGGCTGTTTGCCGATATCCTGGGCTGCCGGCCCGAGCAGTGCTTCGTGGGCGGCAATGCCAGCCTGCAGCTGATGTTCGACACGATCTCCAAGGCCTATGTCAACGGTCTGCTCCACTCGGAGAAGCCCTGGTCCAAGCTGGAGAAGGTCAAGTGGATCTGCCCCGTCCCGGGCTATGACCGCCACTTCAAGGTCACGGAGAACTTCGGGTTCGAGATGATCAGCGTGCCCATGACGGCCACCGGCCCGGATATGGATATGGTGGAGGAGCTGATCCGGGATCCGGCGGTGAAGGGTATGTGGAACGTGCCCAAGTACTCCAATCCCACCGGCATCGTCTACAGCGACGAGACCATCCAGCGCCTGGCCTCCATGAAGCCGGCGGCGCCGGACTTTATGCTCATATGGGACAACGCCTACTGCATCCACGAGTTTGCCTGTGAGTTCCAGCCCTTCGGAGACATCCTGAGCCTGTGCGAGAAATACGGCAACGCCGACATGATCTATGAGTACGCCTCCACCTCCAAGATCACCTTCCCCGGCGCCGGCGTGTCGGTGATGGCCACCAGCGAGGCCAACCTGGCCTATCTGAATCCGCTGATCAACATCCGGATCATCAGCTACGACAAGATCAACCAGATGCGCCACGTGAAGTTCCTCCGGGACAAGGAGAACACCCTGGCCCTGATGAAGCGCCACGCCGCCATTCTGAACCCCAAGTTCCAGGCCGTGCTGAACGCCCTGGACCGGGAGATCGCCCCTCTGGAGATCGCCAGCTACAACCGTCCCGTGGGCGGCTACTTTGTCTCCCTGGACGCCATGCCCGGCACCGCCAGGCGGACCCTGCAGCTGTGCAGGGAGGCGGGCGTCACCATGACGGGCGCCGGCGCCACCTTCCCCTACGGCAAGGATCCCCAGGATTCCAACATCCGCATTGCTCCGTCCCTGCCTCCGGTGGAGGAGCTGGAACAGGCCATCGCCGTGTTCTGCAACTGTCTGAAGCTCTCCGCCCTGGAAAAGCTGGGCCTGTAAGAAGGGAAAAATGTTCCCTGAAGCGGCGGTTTCGGACCTCGCTGCGGGATAATGACTGAGCGAAGTGCGATAATGAACGGAAGCGAGCCCCCTCGCCGGATCAAGCGCCGGCGAGGGGGCCGTTTTTCCGAAAGACTGCACATTTGCAGCACCGTGGTTACCCTGCCGAAAAAAACTATGCAAAAATAACAAAAGTGACAAATTGAATAAGAAAGTATTGCGCCGGAGGGAAACGCGTGTTACAATACAGTAGCATATAATAGTTTGCCGTTCTATGCGCAGACGCATGGTACTTCAGCGCTTTAGCGGTACAAAGCGGTAAACACTCCGGAGACGAAGGAGGAGAGCATGAGGAACCAGACGGTCCGCGTAACCATCCGCCTGACGGCTCCCTCGGTGGCCGGCGCCGGCTACAAGCTGCGGCACATCACGGAGGATCCTGCGGCGCTGGCGTATCAGGAGAGTCTGCGGCAGGAGCAGCAGATGCTGATCGACCGGATCGGGGAGCTCACCGGCGCGCCGCTGGACGTGAAGCGCCGCTTCACCCGGACCACCAACGCCATCTCCGCCAACGTGCGGCGGCAGGACCTGGAGCTGATCCGGGGCCTGGAGGGCGTGGCAGGCGTGGCGGAGGAGATGCGGTATCGCGTGGAGCCGCCTGTCGCGGGCAAGCCGTCCGCGACAAAGTGAAGAGCGCCGGGGACGGCGCACGAATCGGAAAATAATGTGGGGGCACCTTATTTTGCAGCGGGAAAATAATGTGGCAACACTTTATTTTAATCTTGTTAGACAGAGGAGGACACAGCATGAGAAAAACCTGGAGAAAGCTCCTGTCTGTGCTGCTGGCACTGTCGATGATCGTATCCATGACCGTAACGGGATACGCCGTCGGCAATGACAACAGAGCCACCAAGGCAAACGGACTGGAGCTGCAGGATCTCGATCCCAGCAAGCTGAATGTAAAGCGTGTTGGCGAGATCACCGAGGACGAGGAGCCCGGTGGGGAAACACTGCCCTACCAGTTCGGCGACATCGTCCGTGTGTCCATTGCGCTGGAAGGCGCAGCCACGCTGGAGAAATACTCCGCAAAAGGTGTGGCTCACAATCCCGGTGCAGTGGCTTATCGTGCCAGCCTGAAGCACCAGCAGGAGGTTGTCACTGCCCGCATCGAGAAGGCCATTGGCCGCTCGATCGAGGTAAAGTGGAACCTCACCCTGGCGATGAACGTCATCTCCGCCAACGTGCGGTATGGCGACATCGCGGCGATCCGGAACGTGTCCGGTGTCAAGAGCGTGGAGCTGGAAAACCGGTATGAGCCCCAGCCCGCTGAGACCAACACGGCTGTCACCACCGAGTACATGGTGGGCGCCAAGGGTCTGTGGGATATCGGCTACACCGGCGCCGGCAGCCGCGTTGCCATCATCGACACCGGTACCGACCAGGATCACGTCTCCTTTGATCCCGAAGCACTGGAGTACGCCCTGGCCGAGGACGGCGGCGACTACAATCTGCTGACCTGGGAAGAGATCAGCGGCATTGCCAGCCAGCTGAACGTCTCCGTCACCGAAGAGGTGTACAAGAACACCAAGATCCCCTATGCCTACAACTACATCGACGGTGGCTACATCACCGACCACCTGAGCGACAGCCAGGGCGAGCACGGCTCCCACGTGTCCGGTATCGCCGCGGCCAACCGCTACCTGAAGGTAGATGGTGAGTTCGTCGACGCTGCCGCTACCGTAGGCGCGGTCGGCGTGGCTCCCGACGCCCAGATCCTGACCATGAAGGTCTTCGGTAAGGGCGGCGGCGCTTACGACTCCGACTACATGTCCGCCATCGAGGACGCCGTGGTTCTGGGCTGCGACTCCGTGAACCTGTCCCTGGGCTCCGGTTCCCCCGGCTTTGCCCTGTCCGGTCAGTATCAGGAGACCATGAACAACCTGGAGAAATGCGGCACCGTGGTGACCATGTCTGCCGGTAACTCCGGCGGCTGGGCCGACGCCTCCCAGAACGGAATCCCCTATCTGTATCTGGAGGACGTGGGCATCCACACCGGCGGCTCCCCCGGTTCCTTTACCAACAGCCTGGGCATTGCCTCCGCTGACAACATCGGCGGCTTCCTGGCCCCGCTGTACTTCAACGGCGACCAGATGGTCACTTACAGCGAGACCAGCGGCTACGGCAATGATCCCATCAACACCGCTGCCGGCACCTATGAGTACGTGCTGGTCAACGGCCCCGGCGTGGATGACAACGAGCACGTGGGCGGCGAGGGCGACCAGTTCTTTGCTCTCGGCTCCGACGTGGTGAGCGGCAAGGTCGCTCTGTGCTACCGCGGCAGCTCCTCCTTCTTCGCGAAGGCCAACGCCGCCGCTGCCCAGGGTGCTGTGGCCGTGATCATCATCAACAATGTTGACGGCGTCATCAACATGAACCTGTCCGGTTACGAGTACAGCGCTCCTGCCGTGTCCATCCTGAAGGCTGACGGCGACGCCATCCTGGCCGCCTCCGAGGAGCACACCGATGACAACGGCAACGTGTACTACACCGGCTCCGTTGAGATCACCGCCGAGGCTGCCCCCGTTGTCAGCTCTGCCCGTGAGGACGCCATCATGAGCTCCTTCAGCTCCTGGGGCGTGCCCGGCTCCCTGACCATCAAGCCGGAGATCACCACCCCCGGCGGCAGCATCTGGTCTGTCTGGGGCGCCAACCACGGCGACAGCAGCCCGACGGAGCTGCACGACCAGTATGAGAACATGTCCGGTACCTCCATGGCGGCTCCCCACGCTGCCGGTATGGTCGCTCTGCTGGGCCAGTACTTCCGTGAGAACAACCTGGAGGATGCCGCCGGCGTGGATCAGCGCACGCTGATCAACAGCCTGCTGATGAGTACCGCCACCCCGATGAAGGATGCTGACGGCGAGTACATCTCCATCCTGCAGCAGGGCGCCGGTTTGGCCGAGGCCTTCCTGGCCAGCCAGGCCAAGTCCTTCATCACCATGAACGAGGACGCCACCGCCTCCTATGCAGACGGCAAGGTGAAGGTGGAGCTGGGCCAGGATGCCGCCCGCGAGGGTAAGTATTCCTTCAGCTTCAACGTCAACAACTTCAGCGACGTGGACATGAGCTACGAGCTGAACACCGATCTGTTCATCCAGTGGATTGCCGGCGGCGACGGCAAGGGCAACCTCTTCATGGACGAGGCCACCGCAGCCCTGGAGCTGGATGGCGATTACACCGTTGAGTACGACTATCCGGCGGTGGCCCTGAATCCCCACGACGTGAACGTGGACGGCCAGACCGACAAGGCCGACGCCCAGGCCATCCTGGACAAGCTGACCGGCGAGTATCCCGAGGACGCCGAGTTTGACGAAGAGGCCGCTGACCTGGACGGTGACGGCGCTTACACCACCTACGATGCTCACCTGCTGCTTCTGTGGCTGGAGGAGGAGCGCGACGGCCTGAACGTGCCCGCCGGCGAGAGCGTCACCGTGAAGGTGGACATCACCCTGGATCCCGGTACGATGAGCTTCATCGATGGGTACTTCACCAACGGTACTTACATCGAGGGCTTCACCTACGTGACTCCCACTACCGAGACCTTTGACGGTGAGAAGCTGGGCGTGGAGCACTCCATCCCCATCCTGGGCTTCTACGGCTCCTGGACGGATCCCTCCATGTTCGACTGCGTCTCCGCTGTTGAGAAGCTGTACGGCTCCACCAAGACGAGCTACATCGGCGCCACCGACACCAACGTGCTGACCATCAACCGCGGCAAGACCAACGAGATGATGCTGGGCAACCCCTACACCGTGGAGGATGAGTTCCCCGCTGACCGTCTGGCTTTGAGCAGCATCACCAAGCTGGTGAACTTCCGCTACAACCAGATCCGCAACGCGGCCGCGGCCGGCTATCTGGCTCTGGATGCCGATGGCAACGTGCTGAAGACCAACATTTCCGCGGGCAGCTACATCGGCGCTTACTACTACGTCAACGGCGCTGTGTGGCGTAACACCGCCACCATGACCGCAGCCATCGGCGGCACCGTGGGCAACCTGGGCCTGAGCGAGGGCGACAGCTTCCTGCTGGGCTACTTCGCCGTGCCCGAGTACTACGGCCTGATGCTGCACCCCGGTGAGGACATTGGCTATGTCACCGCTGAGGAGATCGCACAGCTGCTGAAGGACGGCGAGCTGGGCGAGGGCGCCTACGTGGGCCACACCTTCACCGTTGACGACACCGCTCCCGTTATTGACGAGATCTCTGTCAACGACGAGAAGACCACCATGACCATCACCCTGCACGACAACGCCTACGTCGCCTACGTTACCCTGATGGATATCAACGGCAACGCGGAGCTGGTGGAGGGCGTTGTGCCCGAGCAGAGCGAGCCCGGTGAGACTGTCACCGTGGAGTTCGAGATCACTCCCGATATGGGCAACGGCGTGGCCGTGTTTGCCGGCGACTATGCCGCCAACGAGGTCGCCAAGCTGGGCCGCATCAACGACGGCCCCATCACCGCCCTGAAGAAGGTCTACGTGCTGACCGACACTCTGGAGGACGGCAAGACCTACGTCTTCGCCAACGCCAATGAGGCCGGCGACGCCATGGCCATCTCCAACGCCGACGGCGCCGGTGCTGCCAGTGCCGCCCCCGTTACCATCGTGGACGACGGCGAGCAGCTCTTCATCGATCTGCCCGAGGAGCAGATCACCGAGGTCTGGACCGCCAAGGACAAGGGCGACAAGTTTGCCCTGCAGAATGCCGGCAACGGCAGATACCTCGGTTACTGGAGCACCAGCGACAATTATCCTGTGTACACCTGGAGCGGCGACTTTGGCGATACCTTTATTGTGAATGAGGACGGCACTCTGGCGCTGAACCTCACCGCCGGTCCTGTCCCCGTGTGCTACGTGAACGACGCGGTCGTGTTCCACAGCACCGATGAGAACCGCTTCTACGTCTACGGCGAGGAGCTTCTCGAGGTGGAGATCGATCTCGACCAGGCTCAGTCCATCGAGGTCACGCCTGAGGAGGCCACTCTGGTCATCGGCACCACCGAGACCGTCCAGCTGGATGCCGTGGTGAAGCCCGTCCTCCTGGAGGACAAGACCGTCACCTGGACCTCCTCCGATGAGACTGTAGCCACTGTTGACGCCAACGGTCTGGTCACCGCCGTCGCCCCCGGTGCGGCGGAGATCACCGCTACCACCAACGCGGCTCCCAACCTGAGCGCTTCCGCCACGATCACCGTCATCGAGGTGGACGTGCCCGTCGTCGAGCTGCGCGGCACTGTCTTCGATACGGACGGCAAGGACTACTGGTCCAAGTTCAGCTCCGACGCTCCCGCCGAGTGGACGGCTGAGGGCGACGGCTCCAGCGCTTACGCCGGCGCTCTGATCGGCGAGAAGCTCTACATCGTCGACAGCGACAACGCGTTCCTGTGGGTCGATCCCGACACCTATGAGGCCTTCACGCTGATCGAGGAGATGAATCCCCAGTACGTTCCCACTGATATGGCCGAGTTCCCCGGCGAGTTGACTGCTTCCTGGGGCTATGAGGGCTACACTGTGGGCGGCCTGTGCAACGGCGGTACGTACTTCGCCATCTACAATCCTGACACCGCCGGACTGGTGTACTTCAATCTGGCCTCCACGTTCGGCAGCGATCCTATGGCAGCGCTTACCTATGCCGGCCCGTATAACGGCGGCGCGCTGTACTTCATGATCACTGAGAGCGGCGAGGTCTATGCCCTGATCATTACTCCGGAGGGCAACCTGCAGAGTGTCGATATGGGCGCCAGCGGTATCACGCTGGAGGGCGTGGCCAATCTGGATAATCAAGCCTCCCTGCTCTACGACGCAGAGGCTGACTATCTGTATCTGGCCTACTACACCGGCGACAGCAGGACCAATGTGCTGTACGGCATCAATCCCTGGGATCCCGTGTACACTGCCAAGCTGGGTGACTTCGGCGACAACGTCTGGCCCGTCACGTCCCTGTATCAGTACGAGCCCGGCACCGATCTGTCCCTGGAGGTCAGCCCCACTGAGATCACGCTGGGTGAGGGCCGCACCGCTCAGGTGACCATCCGTGTCAAGCTGGGTGAGACCAACGACTTCACCGTGGAGTCCAGCGATGAGAGCATTGCCACCATGGACAAGGACGGCGTCGTCACCGGTATCTCCGCGGGCGAGGCCACCATCACCGTCACCACGGTGGATACCAATGCTGCCGGCGAGCACCTGTCCGCCGACATCCACGTCACCGTTGAGGAGAACAATTCTCTCCTGGGCTTCTACTTCGAGGATGAAGCCGAGGTCAGATCCTGGACCTTCCTGGATGAGGACGGCGACGGCTACAACTGGATGTGGAACCTCGACACCACCGGCAACTTCAACGTCTATGAGGGCGATGGCATCATCATCTCCGCCTCCTACGACAATGACACCTACGCCGCGCTGCATCCCGATAACTGGGCCATTTCCCCGGCTATCGATCTGAGCGAGGTCGAAAGCCCGGCCGTCTCCCTGTACGCCCGGGGCCAGGATGCCAACTACGCTGCTGAGAACTTCGCCATCTATGCCGGTACCTCTGCCGATCCCGCGTCCATGACCAAGGTCGGCGGCGACTTTACCGCTACCGGCGAGTATAAGCAGTACATCGGCGATCTGTCCGCCTTCGCGGGTAAGAGTGAGGTCTACGTGGCCATCCGCCACTACGACGTCACCGACATGTTCTACCTGAACGTGGACGCTGTGGAGATCATTGACGCCCAGCTGACCCTGAAGGTCGATCCCACCGAGATTTCCCTGAGCGTGGGCGATACTGCCCCCGTTGACATCAGCGTCACCTTCGGCGCGACCAACGACTTCACTGTGGACTCCAGCGATGAGAGCATCGCCACCTTCGATACGAAGGACAGCGTGGTCACCGGCGTCAGCGCCGGCACCGCTACCCTGACCGTCACCACCGTGGATACCAATGCCGAGGGCGAGCATCTGACCGCCACCATCACCGTCAACGTGATGAATCAGGCCGGCAGCTTCGACTTCGAGACCGATCCCGAGTCTGACGGCTGGGTCTTTGTGGACGACGACGGCGACGGCTTCAACTGGAAGTGGGACGACAGCTCCGAGACGCCTCACAACACGCCTTACGAGGGTGTGGGCTGCATCTTCTCCGAGTCCTATGACAACGACAGCTATGCTGCTCTGAACCCGGACAACTGGGCCATTTCCCCGGCTATCGACCTGAGCAGCATGGATGGCTCCGTGGCGGTGTCCCTGTACGCCAAGGGCCAGGATCCCAGCTACGCGGCTGAGCACTTCCAGCTGTATGCCGGCACCAGCGCCGACATCAGTGAGATGACCGCCATCTCCGATGAGTATGTTGCTACCGGCGAGTATCTGGCTTACACCGGCGACCTGTCCGACTTTGCGGGCGAGAGCGAGGTCTACTTCGCGATCCGCCACTTCAACGTCTCCGACATGTTCGTCCTGGTCGTGGATAACGTGGAGATCCTGGCCGGCGCCGCAGGCAACGGTCAGCCCTCTGCCCCCGCCGTGCAGCATCATCGCGCGCTGATCGGCGACGGCTTCGCAAACGCCGTCACCGGCGCGAACTATCCGCACAGCCCGATCGCCGTTGCGACCAGCAGGAGCATCAAGAACGCTGCTGGCAGCCTGAACAGCATTGCCGACAACGGCCTGGTCAAGAACCTGTCCACCGGCGAGCTGTACGAGCTGCCCGAACTCAGTGAGCTTCTCGCTGAGGGTGAGACTGAGGAGAAGGAAGCCGACGGCGTCACCGTGGAGATCGACGCCAAGAAGGAGATCACCAACGGTCTGTACGAGGTCACCTATGATCCCGAGCTGCTGACCTACGTGGGCGACGAGCAGGGTGAGCTGGATGCCTACTCCATCCATGTGGATGAGGAGAACGGCGTCATCACCATCGCCTTCGCCAACGCCGAGCCCGTGGCCGCCGAGGACGTGATCACCACCCTGACCTTCGAGGCTCCCTGCGAGGATGCCACCATTGTGGTGAAGACTCTGGAGAGCGGCGAGGATCTGGGCCTGGAGGAGAGCGAGACCACTGAGGTCGAGGGCACCGGTCACGAGTGGGGCGAGCCCGAGTGGACCTGGAACGAGGACCTCACCGAGGCTACCGCCAAGTTCATCTGCAAGAACAACGAGGAGCACGTGGAGGAGATCAAGGCCACTGTGACCACCGAGATCACCGATCCTACCTGCGAGGAGGACGGCAAGGTTGTTCACACCGCCAAGGTCACCGGCCCGGACGGCAAGGAGTACACCGACGTCAAGGAGGAAGTCCTGCCCGCTACCGGCCACGATTGGGGCGATCCCGTGTGGACCTGGAACGACGATCACACGAAGGCTACCGCCACCTTCACCTGCAAGAACTGCGGCGAGACCTTCACGGTCACCGACGAGGCCATCCTGGTGGAGACTGACGAGAACGGCAATCCCGTCAAGTTCACCGCCAGCGTTGTCGGCCCCGACGGCCAGACCTACACCAATACGGTGGGTGACGTCAACACCGGCGATACCTTCCAGATCGGCCTGTACATCGGCCTGGCTGCCATCTGCGCCGCCGCGCTGTTCGTACTGCTCCGCAAGAGAGAGCGCAAGGCCTGAGGTCTGAGGAGGACGAAGCTCCCAACAGCATAAACTGACAGGAAGGGCGCAGCGAAAGCAGCGCCCTTCCTA
>JAFRSI010000131.1 GCA_017427645.1 Oscillospiraceae bacterium
ATCGGCTTCGGCGAGGACGGGGAGAATCTGGGTGAGGGCCTGCAGTTTGCCGACAAGGCGACGGAGCTGGCGCTCTCGCGCGGCGGCGATCAGGTCGTGGTCAAGAATCAGCTGAGCTTCGAGTTCTTCGGCGGCCGCGGGCTGGAGGTGGAGAAACGCACCAAGGTCAAGTCCCGCGTCATGGCCAACACCCTGGCCGAGCTGATGCGCGATTCCTCCAAGGTCTTTGTGATGGGCCACCGCTTTGCGGATCTGGACGCCCTGGGCTCCGCTGTGGGCGTGTGCTGCATGGCGCGCTCCTGCGGCGTGAAGGCCCACATCGTGCTGGACCAGGATCACAACGCCTCCAAATCTCTCCTTGCCCGTCTGCGGGAGGAGAAGGAATATAAGGAAGCCTTCCTCAGCACCCAGGAGGCTCTGCTGACTGCCGACGCAAGGACGCTTCTGGTGGTTGTGGATACCAACCGGCCCGAGCAGGTGGAGGACGCGGATCTGCTTGCCGCCTGCAACCGGGTCGCGGTCATCGACCACCACCGGGTGGCCGCCACGTATATTCAGAACGCAGCCCTGGGCTTTATCGAGCCCTACGCCTCCTCCACCTGCGAGCTCTTGACGGAGATCCTGCAGGAGGTCACGGACCAGACCCAGATCACCCGCTGCGAGGCGGAAGCGCTGCTGGCCGGTATCGTGCTGGACACCAAGAGCTTCTCCCTGCGCACCGGCGAGCGGACCTTTGACGCCGCCGCCTGGCTGCGCCGGGCCGGGGCCGACACCACGGAGGTCAAAAAGCTCTTCCAGTCGGACATGGAGGACACCATCGCCCGCTACAAGATCCTGCAGAGCGCCACGCTCTATCGCAGCGTGGCCATGGCCGCTCCCAGCGAGCCGCAGAAGCGGATCGTGGCGGCCCAGGCGGCGGACGAGCTGCTGAACATTTCCGGCGTCGACGCGTCCATCGTCATCGCACCGGACGGGAAGGGAAAGATCTACGCCTCCGCCCGCTCCATCGGCGAGCTGAACGTGCAGATCCTGATGGAGAAGCTGGGCGGCGGCGGCAACCGCAGCGCGGCGGCGGTGCAGTTCTCCGGCCTCAGCCTGGAGGACGCCCAGGACAAGGTGCGCGCCGCCATCGACGAATATCTGGGCTGAGAAGACAGGAAAAAACGCGGGGCGAAGCCCCCGGTCGCGGATGCAAGCGCTCCTCCTTTTGGAGGAGCCTGTACGGAAAGAAGACCCCTCAGTCTGCCTTCGGCAGACAGCTCCCCTTGCAGGGGAGCCTATAAGGAAAGGAGATAGGAATGAAAGTCATATTCAATACCGATGTGAGAGGACAGGGCAAGAAGGGCGAGATGAAGGAAGTCTCCGTGGGCTACGCCCGCAACTATCTGATCCCCCGGGGCCTGGCTGCCGAGGCCACGCCGGACCACCTCAACGCCCTGAAGCTGAAGGAGAAGGCCAAGGCTGCCCAGGCAGCCAAGGAGAAGGCCCTGGCGGAGGAGTACGGCAAGAAGCTGGGCGGCGTGCAGGTGATCGTGCGCGCCAAGGCCGGCAGCTCCGGCAAGCTCTTCGGCGCCGTCACCAGCGAGGCCATCAGCAAGGCTCTCAAGGAGCAGTTCGATATGGACATCGAGAAGAACAAAATCGTCCAGAGCGAGCCCATCAAGGCCTTCGGCAGCTATACCGTCAAGGCGAAGCTGGGCTACGAGGTCAGCGGGAATATCAACGTTCTGGTCGTAGAGGATAAATAAGCAGCCTTTCTCTTAGTATTTGTGTGAGGAGCGCGCCAAATGGACGAGCTTTTAGGAAAGAAAACACCCTATTCCGCCGCGGCGGAGCAGGCGGTCATCGGCTCCATGCTCATCGACCCCCAGTGCATCCCGGATGTGCTGGATAAGCTGAAGGCAGACGAATTCTATCTCAAGCGCAACCGGGACATTTATGAGACGGTCTACGCCATGTTTGCCTACGGGCAGACCATCGACCCGGTGACAGTGCTGGATCAGATGAAGGTCCGCGGGGTCTATGAGGACACGCTGGACAGCTACATGGCCGAGGTCATGCGCATGACGCCCACCTCCGCCAACGTCCTGGAGTACGCCGCCATCGTGCGGGACCGGGCCTTGATGCGCCGCCTGGGCGAGACCGCGGATGAAATCAACAAGATGGTGGGCGAGGGCACCGGCGAGGCGGACGCCATGCTGGAGGCGGCGGAGCGGAAGATCTACGCCCTGCGCCAGGGCCGCAACGTGGGCGGCCTGCTGCCCATCTCCGGCATCGTGCAGAACGTGTTCGACAATTTGAACGAGGCGGCGGCCTCCGGCAACCGGATCCCCGGCATCCCCACCGGCCTGCCCGATCTGGACCGGATGATCCTGGGCCTGAACAAGTCGGAGCTCATTCTGGTCGCCGGCCGTCCCGGCATGGGCAAGACCAGCATCGCGCTGAACATCGCCCTCCACGCCGCCATGCACGAGGGGAAGACCATTGCGATCTTTTCCCTGGAAATGTCCCGGGAGCAGCTGGTCAGCAGACTGCTGTCCAAGGCCGCGCTGGTCCCGTCCCAGAATCTGATGACCGGGCAGCTCACGCCCCAGCAGTGGCGGGATATCACCGATGCCGCCCAGCAGCTGAGTATGACGGATATCCGCATCGACGACAATCCCACCCTCACCGTTTCGGAGATGAACGCCCAGTGCCGCCGGATCCCCAAGCTGGATCTGGTGATCATCGACTATCTGCAGCTGATGCAGTCCGCCGGCAGCGGTCATTCCTGGTCCAACGAGAGCCGCACCCAGGCGGTCAGCGACATCAGCCG
>JAFRSI010000132.1 GCA_017427645.1 Oscillospiraceae bacterium
CAAGTCCATACTGTTCATCTCCCACAAGCTGGCGGAGATCATGGCCGTGGCGGACCGCTGCACCGAGCTGCGCAAGGGCAAGTACATCGGCACTGTGGAGACCTCCAAGGTCACCATGCAGGAGCTCTCCGCCATGATGGTGGGCCGCAACGTCAACTTCCACGTGGAGAAGAAGGAGAGCAAGCCCGGCGACGTGGTCCTGGAGGTGGAACACATGACCGTGGCCTCCAAGGTCCACAAGAACAACGCCGTCAAGGACGTGTCCCTGAAGGTGCGCCGGGGCGAGATCGTGTGCCTGGCGGGCATCGACGGCAACGGCCAGACCGAGTTCGTCTACGGTCTCACCGGCCTGGAGCCCCTGGTGGAAGGCAAGATCACCCTGTGCGGCCAGGACATCACCAGCGCCTCCATCCGCAAGCGCAGCACCATGGGTATGTCCCACATCCCGGAGGACCGCCATAAGCACGGCCTGGTGCTGGACTACACCCTGGAGGACAACATGGTGCTCCAGCGGTACTTTGAGCCGGAGTTCACCTCTCCGGCCGGGTTCCTGAAGCGCGACAACATCCGCAAGTACGCCGAAAAGCTTATTGAGCAATACGACGTGCGCAGCGGCCAGGGTCCCATTACCATCGCCCGCAGCATGTCCGGCGGCAACCAGCAGAAGGCCATCATCGCCCGTGAGATCGACAAGGATCCGGAGTTGCTGGTAGCCGTGCAGCCCACCCGCGGCCTGGACGTGGGCGCCATTGAGTATATCCACAAGCAGCTGGTGGCCCAGCGCGACGCCGGCAAGGCGGTGCTGCTGGTGTCTCTGGAGCTGGACGAGGTCATGGACGTGCCCGACCGCATCCTGGTGATGTACGAGGGCGAGATCGTGGGCGAGCTGGATCCCAAGAAGACCACCCAGGAGGAGCTGGGCCTCTACATGGCCGGCGCGAAGAGAGATGAGGTGACGGCATGAAAACGAAAAACAGCCTTTTGAAAAATGACGGCATGCAGTCTCTGATCGCGGCTCTGATCTGCGTGGTGCTGGGTATGCTGATCGGCTACATCGTGCTGCTGCTCATCAACCCCGCCGGCGCCTCGGAGGCGATCCTGACCATTATCGAGAACTTCCTGACCTACAGCAAGGGCGCCTCCAAGATAAAATATCTGGGCAATACGCTGGTGAAGACGGCTCCCCTGCTGATGTGCTCCCTGGCCATTCTGTTTGCCTATAAGGTGGGCCTGTTCAACATCGGCGTGGCCGGTCAGTACTGCGCCGGCATCGCGCTGAGCCTGTACGCGGCCCTGGCGTGGCACTGGAGCTGGCTGCCCTGCCTGCTGCTGGCCATTGCCGGCGGCGCACTGCTGGGCGCCATCGTGGGCCTGCTGAAGTCCTACTGCAACGTCAACGAGGTCATCTCGGGCATCATGCTCAACTGGATCACCCTGTATCTGACCAACATGCTGCTGACGCAGGTGAAGGAGGGCACCAGCCCCTATACCCTGGGCGTCGACAAGATCAACACCTCTGCGCTGATCCCCTCCCTGGGCCTGGGCAATCTGTTCAGCGGCAACAAGTACGTGACCATCGCCATCCCTCTGGCCATCATCATCGCCATCGTGGTGATGATCGTGCTGGACAAGACCCGTTTCGGCTACGAGCTGAAGGCCACCGGCAACAACAAGAACGCCGCCAAGTACTGCGGTATGGCGGAGAAGCGCAACATCATCCTGACGCTGGTGATCTCCGGCGGTCTGGCCGCCATGGGCGCCGCCATGCTGTATCTGACCGGCTATGAGCAGTGGAACTGCTCCACCTCCTCCGTGCCGGGCATGGGCTTCAACGGCATCGCCGCCGCCTTCCTGGGTGCGCTGAATCCCGTCGGCGCCATCCTGTCCTCCTTCTTTATCCAGCACATCACCGCCGGCGGCGCCTACGTGGACAAGACCCTGTACTGTGCGCAGATCTCCGATCTGATTTCCGCCATCATCATCTACCTGTGCGGCTTCGTGCTGTTCATGAAGGTCACCATGAAGCAGACCATGTCCCGCCGTGAGGAGCGGACGGCAGAGAGGGAACTGGAAAAACTTGCCGAAGCCAAGTCTGACGGGAAAGGAGGCGATCAGTAATGGCATTGCTGCTGCAATATACGCTGATCTTCGCCTCCGTGCTGATCCTGGTGGCCCTGGGCGGCTGCTTCTCCGAGCACTCCGGCGTCATCAACCTGGGCCTGGAGGGCGTCATGATCATGGGTGCCCTGGGCGGCGCGCTGGCCATGCGCTATATGCCCGCCACAGCTCCGGCGATCCTGATGATCATCGTGGTGGTCCTGGCCGCGGTTCTGGTGGGTATGCTGTACTCCTCGCTGCTGGCTGTGGCCTGCATCAACTTCAAAGCGGATCAGACCATTGTCGGTACCGCGCTGAACCTGCTGGGCACCGCCGCCGCCACCGTCATCGTCAAGGCCATCAACACCGCCGCCAACCCCGACGACGTGTCCTCCATCATCCAGTACCCGGTGGAAAAGCAGGCTTTCCTGGTGAACATCAACGGCTTTGAGTTCAACTGGTTCATGCTCATCACCCTGGTGCTCCTGATCGCCGCCTACGTGACGCTGTACAAGACCCGCTTCGGCCTGCGGCTCATGGCCTGCGGCGAGCATCCCCAGGCGGCCAGCTCCGTGGGCATCAACGTCTACAAGATGCGCTGGTCCGGCGTGCTGATCTCCGGTATGCTGGGCGGTCTGGGCGGCATCGTGTTCATCACCGCCGGCGTGTCCGAGTGGCGCTTTGAGTACGGCGTGGCCGGCTTCGGCTTCCTGGCCCTGGCCGTGATGATCTTCGGCCAATGGAAGCCCCAGCGCATCGCGCTGGCCGCCCTGCTGTTCGGCCTGTTCCGCGCCCTGAGCAACGTATACACCGGCTTCGATTTCCTGGCGGCTCTGAACATCCCCAGCCAGGTCTACAACATGATGCCTTACGCCATCTCCCTGATCGTGCTGGCCTTCACCTCCAAGAAGTCCCGCGCCCCCAAGGCAGAGGGCATCCCCTACGACAAGGGGCAGCGATAAATCGCGTTTTACACCGAAAAGAGGAGGGATACGCCCTGCGTATCCCTCCTCTTTCTGCGCATCAGAACAGCCAGCGGCCGGCGATCCACGCCATGGCTGCGGAGAGAACAGCCTGCATGGCCTTGCCGGTCAGTTGGGGTCCCAGGGACAGATCCGTGTCCTGCAGGACGGCGGCGGTCTGGGCGTGGACGCACAGGCCGCCCCAGCTCAGCAGGGCTGCGGCAGCCGTGAAGCCCGCCCGGTCCGGCTTCAGCCGAAGGATGCCGCCCGTCAGCTCCGCAAACCCCAGGAGCACCGGCGGCAGCGGACCTGCCGCCGCGGCGATCACGCCGGTGAGCACGGAGAAAAACACCACGAAGCCGCACACGGTGAGCATGGTCCGTGCGCCCCGGTCCACGGCGTCCGTCAGCGCCGCGGCAAAGGGGCGGAGCGGCGCCGGCTCCGGCGGAAGCCGCTCCGGCGCGGAGGGGCGGTGCAGGCGGGCCGCCAGCAGGGCGGACAGG
>JAFRSI010000133.1 GCA_017427645.1 Oscillospiraceae bacterium
CCGGCCGGGCCTCTTTTGCCGGGTGAGACAAAGCGGGAAAGAACAGGGCGGTGACAAGCGGCAATCCCTCAGACCACCTGGAAGAGGAAGAACTTCAGATAGTTGGTCTCCTCCACGCCCCAGAGGATGGGGTGGTCGGCGGACTGCTGCCGGGCCTCGATCTGCCGGAGCTGGACGCCGGCGTCCCTGGCGGCGCTGCGCAGCATCTTGACGAACAGCTCCTCCGTGGCAAAGTGGCTGCAGGAGCAGGTGGCCAGATAGCCGCCCCGGGGCAGCAGCTTCATGGCCCGGTAGTTGATCTCCTTGTAGCCGGTCATGGCGCTGGCGGTGGTCTTGCGGCTCTTGGTGAAGGCCGGCGGGTCCAGGATGATAAAATCGTACTGCCGGGGCTGCTCCACCAGCCGGGGCAGCAGGTCGAACACGTTGGCGCACAGGCAGTCCATTACCCCGTCCAGCCCGTTG
Source organism: Oscillospiraceae bacterium (assembly GCA_017427645.1). Taxonomy (GTDB): domain Bacteria; phylum Bacillota; class Clostridia; order Oscillospirales; family Oscillospiraceae; genus Vescimonas. The sequence continues at coordinate 463 of JAFRSI010000133.1, forward strand.
CGCCGGGCGTTCTCCCGGGCGCAGGCCACGGCGTACTCGCTGACGTCCACGGCGGTGACGCGGGCGGCCCCGCCCCGGGCAGCGTTGAGGGCAAAGGACCCGGTGTGGGTAAAGCAGTCCAGCACCGTGCGGCCCGCCGCCAGCCTGGCCACCGCCTGGCGGTTGTATTTCTGGTCCAGGAAGAAGCCCGTCTTCTGCCCGTTGACGAAATCCACGGTGTAGACGATCCCGTTCTCTGTTATGTCAACCGAATGGCAGGCCGGAACGGGCTCGCCGGGCAGGGGATACCAGCCCTTGCCCTGCTCCATGCCCTCCAGCTCCCGGATGGCCACGTCGTTGCGCTCGTAGACGCCCACGATCTCCTGGCCGTCCTCCCGCAGCACCTCCGCCAGCAGGCGGAACAGCAGGCCCTTGATGCGCTCCATGCCCAGGCTCAGCACCTGGGCCACCAGCACGGACTCGAACCGGTCCACCGTCAAGCCGGGGAATTGGTCCGCCTCGCCGAAGATCACGCGGCAGCAGCGGCTGTCCGCAGGGCCCATGACGGTCTTGCGGTAGCTCCAGGCGTACTGGATGCGGCGGCGCCAGAAGGCCTCGTCAAACCGGTCGTTGGCATTGCGGGACAGCAGCCGCACCCGGATCCTGGAGTGGCTGTTGTAAAACCCGGTGCCCAGATAAGCCCCCTTGGGACCCAGCACGTCCACCAGCTCCCCGTCGACAGCCGCGCCGCCGCCGGTGACCTCCCCCTCGTAGGCCCAGGGGTGGCCGCCGACCAGGGCCGCCTCGCCCTTGGCCGTGATATGTACCTGCTCGTAGGGACGCTCCGCCTTCATATCATCTCCGCCTTTCCTTGCTGGACTAACCATAATAATATATCACACCCGCGGGGAAAAAGCCATATACTGGAGCGAAAGAATACCACGTGAAAGGGGAACCGCCATGCCCAGCGTCTATCTCAGCCCGTCCACCCAGGAGTACAATCCCTATATCACCGGCAGCGGCAGCGAGGAGTACTGGATGAACCAGATCGCCGACGCCATGGAGCCGTACCTGCGGGCCAACGGCATCCGCTACGGCCGCAACACACCGGAGATGACAGCCGCCTCCTCCATCCGCCGGGGGAACGCCGGCGGCTACGATTTTTATCTGGCCCTCCACTCCAACGCCTCCGGCAGCGGCGGCGCGGGCAACGTCCGGGGGATCATCGCCTTCTACTATCCCACCTCCGCCAACGGCAAGCGGGCCGCGGAGCTGATGGTGGAGGAGCTGCGCCGGATCTACCCGCTGCCGGACCGGGTGACCGCCCGGTCCACCACGTCGCTGGGGGAGGTGCGCCAGCCCCGGATGCCGGCGGTGCTGGTGGAGCTGGGGTATCACGACAATCCCGCCGACGCCCTGTGGATCGAGAGCAGCGTGGTGACCATCGCCCGGGCGCTGGTCCGGGCGCTGACGGTGTATTTCGGCCTGCCCTTCACCGACGACTGCATGAGTCGGCCCGGCACCGTTGCCACCGCTGGCGGGGCATTGAACCTGCGCTCGGCCCCCTCCACGGAGGCGGTGATCCTGACGCGCATGCCCAACGGAGCGGCTCTCACCCTCTGCGGCCGCCTGGGGGACTGGTACACGGTGGAGTACGGCGGCCTGCGGGGCTACGCCTCGGCGGCGTATATCCGGACGTAATTTATTCGGCGATCTGCCAGTTCCATCTTGACAGTTTTGCACAAAACGGTTAATATTGATAAGGATTATTATTGAAAGATGTAAATTGGCGTTTTGCGAGCCCGCGCCGATTTCAGGGGAATCTTTCGATTATTTTCTGCATCCAAAACGGAAAACCGTTCAGATACACCAAAAAACTGTCAGGAGGAAACCAATGCGAATCGAACTATGGATCGCCATTGTCATGGCGATTGCGGCGTTCGGTCTTGGCATCCTGGCTTGTATTCTGATCCATCAGCAGAAGGCGAAGCGCGACGAGCGCAAGATCGCCGACGCCGAGGAAGAGGCGCTTCGTATCGTCAACGAAGCCATAAAGAACGCCGAGAGCAAGAAACGGGAGGCCATGCTGGAGGCCAAGGAGGAGATCCTCCGCTCTCGAAATGAATACGAGAAGGAAGTCAAGGAGCGCCGCGCCGACCTGCAGAAGCAGGAGCGCAGACTGCAGCAGAAAGAAGAGAACATCGACCGCAAGACCGAGTCCATCGAGCGCAAGGAGGAGTCCCTGGCCGCCAAGCACGCCGCCATCGACAAGGAGCAGGAGGAGATCCGGCTCATCAAGCGCAGCCAGACCGAGATGCTGGAGCGCATCTCCGGCTTTACCGCCGATCAGGCCAAGGCCTATCTGATCGAGCAGGTGGAGTCCGATGTGACCCACGAGACCGCCCTCAAGATCAAAGAGATCGAGACCCGCGCCAAGGAGGAGGCCGACCAGCGCGCCCGCGAGATCATCGCCACAGCCATTCAGCGCTGTGCCACCGATCATGCCGCCGAGATCACCGTCAGTGTGGTACCCCTGCCCAATGACGAGATGAAGGGCCGCATCATCGGCCGCGAGGGCCGCAACATCCGCACCCTGGAGACCTTGACCGGGGCGGATCTGATCATCGACGATACACCCGAGGCCATCACCGTGTCCTGCTTCGAGCCCGTCCGCCGCGAGGTGGCCCGCGTGGCTCTGGAGAAGCTGATCGCCGACGGACGCATCCATCCCACCCACATCGAGGAGATGGTGGAGAAGGCCCGCCGCGAGGTGGACGCCGTGATCCGCTCCGAGGGCGAGCGCGCCGTGCTGGAGACCGGCGTGCGCAGCCTGCACCCCGAGCTGCAGAAGCTGCTGGGCAAGCTGCATTACCGCACCAGCTACGGCCAGAACGTGCTGCAGCACTCCATCGAGGTGTCCCACATCGCCGGCATGATGGCCGCCGAGCTGGGCGCCGACGTCCACGCCGCCAAGCGGGCAGGTCTGCTGCACGACATCGGCAAGGCCCTGGACCACGAGTTTGAGGGCACCCACGTGGCCCTGGGCGTGGAGTACCTGCGCAAGTACCGCGAGAAAGAGGACATCATCCACGCGGTCCAGGCCCACCACGGCGATGTGGAGTGCAAGACGCTGGTGGCCTGCCTGGTGCAGGCGGCCGACGCCATCTCCGCCGCCCGTCCCGGCGCCCGCCGCGAGAACCTGGAGAACTATATCAAGCGCCTGGAGAAGCTGGAGGAGATTACCGGCACCTATCCCGGCGTGGAGAAGAGCTACGCCATCCAGGCCGGCCGCGAGGTCCGCGTCATGGTCAAGCCCGAGCAGGTCAGCGAGGACGATATGGTCATCCTGGCCCGGGAGCTGGCCAAGCGCATCGAGAACGAGCTGGAGTACCCCGGCCAGATCAAGGTCCACGTCCTGCGGGAGACCAAGGTCGTGGAATACGCCAAGTAAAGAGCACATTTTTCAAAAGGACGCCCGCCAGGGCGTCCTTTTTGTTGCAAGGCGGCGGTTTTGTGATATAATCATTCTAATAGTATAGATGGGAAAGGACACCGCCATGCTTTACCACATTCTGGCCCTGGGGGACGTGACCAGCGAGGACGGCGTGCGCCACCTGCGCAGGCATCTCCCGGCCTTCAAGAAAATGAAAGACATCGCCTTCACCGTGGTCAACGGGGAGAACGTGTCCGGCGTGGGCCTGACGCCGGAGCAGGCGGAGGACATCTTCGCCGCCGGCGCCGACGTGATCACCCTGGGCAACCACACCTGGGGGCGGATCCAGATCGGCGACTACCTGGAGGAGAACGCCTACATCCTGCGCCCGGCCAACTTCTCCGCCCGGACGCCGGGCCGGGGCTGGGGCGTCTACGACTGCGGGCGCATCCGCATCGGCGTGATGAACCTCATCGGCCGGTGCGACCTGGACTGGAAGGCCGCCGATCCCTTCATGACGGCAGACGCCCTGCTGCGGCGGGAGGAGAAGCCCACCTTCACCCTGGTGGACTTCCACGCCGAGGCCACCAGCGAGAAGCTGGCCATGGCCTACTATCTGGACGGGCGGGTCAGCGCCCTGTGGGGCACCCACACCCACGTGCCCACCGCCGACGAGCGGGTGTTCCCCAAGGGCACCGGCTACATCACCGACCTGGGCATGACCGGGGCCATCGAATCGGTACTGGGCGTGAAGCCGGAGCAGTCGGTGGAGAATTTCCTGGGCGGCCTGCCCGGGCGGTTCCGTCCGGCGGACGGGCCCTGCAAGGCCCAGGGCTGTATTTTCACCCTGGACGACGCCACCGGCCTGTGCGTGGCGGTGGAGCGGATCGACATCCGGTGACGGAGAGCAGGAAGGACGGTATGGAGCAGAAATTGACTGAAAACGACGCACAGCGGAACTGGGGAATCGATGCGCTGCGAATGCTGGCCATGTTCATGGTCCTTATCCTGCATATCCTCAGACAGGATGGGGTGCTTTCCGCCAGCCAACAGTTTCCTGTGCAGTACAAAGCGGCTTGGTTTCTGGAAATCGCGGCGTATTGCGCGGTTAATTGCTATGCGCTGATCTCCGGATATGTCGGCGTTCGCTCTTTATACAGGTATGCAAACATTGTCGGGTTGTGGCTCAGGGTCGTATTCTACACGGTGATCATTACCGGGATCTTCCAAGTTGTCATGCCGGAAGCGGTGGGGACACAGGAGTGGATAAAGGCGATTTTCCCGGTAATGAACGGTCAGTACTGGTTTTTTACCGCCTATTTTGCCATGTTCTTTTTTGTGCCGGTGGCAAATGCCGCCGCAGAAAAGCTGACGAAGAAGCAGTACACAGCGCTGCTGATGGGTTTGTTCATCGTCATGTCTTTTCTCCCGACGGCTTTCAGAAATGATGCATTTCAGATGAACAGCGGATACTGCGCGGCCTGGCTGCTGGTTCTCTATATGGCTGGCGGGTATCTGAAGCGATATGGATTGTTGGAGCAAAAAGCAAAGCTTTTTTGGTTCGCGGCCTATCTGACGCTGATTTCGGCAACGTGGTTATCCAAGCTTGTACTGGAGACGCACGGGCATAATGGAAATGTCCTCGTCAGCTACACCTCGCCTACTATTGTGTTTGCGGCTGTGGCACTGGTCCAGCTTTTTAAGCTGCTCCGCATTCCGACAGCGGCAGTACGTTGGATCAAGCTGTTTGCTCCCGCGGCGTTCAGCGTCTACTTGATCCACGCCCATTCATTGATGTGGGGCGCGATAAAAAAGCGGCTGCCGGTTTTCACAGCGTATCATCCTTGCAAGCTATTGGCGACAGTGGTTTTGGACGCAGCTATTATTTTTGTCGCCTGTTTGCTGATTGATATCCTTCGACAGAAGCTTTTCAAAGTCTTGAAAATTAAGGAATTGCTGGCGGTTTTGGAAAACAGGCTTTTGGGACCCCTTTGGAAGGAAAAGAGAGCTCCGCATTTGCCGGTGACGACGGGAGAGAGCGAACATGGTAAAGATCATACACGCGGCTGACTTCCACCTGGACAGCGCCTTCGGCGCCCTGGGGGAGGAGCAGGCCCGGCAGCGGCGGCAGGAGAGCCGGGAGCTGGTGGGCCGCCTGGTGGACTGGGCCAACGAGCAATCCGTGGACCTGATGCTGCTGGCCGGAGATCTCTTTGACTCCGACGATATCTACAGCCAGACCGGGGAGGACCTGGCCCTGGCACTGGGGCGGTTTTCCGGCCAGGTGGTCGTTGCCCCGGGCAATCACGACTATTACGACCCCGCCGGCGCCTACGGGAAGATCCTGTGGCCGGAGAACGTCCACGTTTTCCGCTCGGACAAGCTGGAGGCGGTGAAGCTGCCCCGCTGCGAGTGCGTTGTGTGGGGCGCGGCCTTCACGGCCCCGGCGGTCACCGACGGTTCCGTTCTGGACGGCTTCACCGCACCGGACGACGGCTGGACCCATCTGCTGGTGCTCCACGGCGACCTGGGGAGCCGGGACAGCCGCTACCGCCCCCTGACGGCGGAGCAGCTGGAGAAAACCGGCGTGGACTACGCGGCCCTGGGCCATCAGCACGCCTGCACCGGCGTGCTGCGGGCGGGCAAAACGGCCTACGCCTACTGCGGCTGCATCGAGGGCCGGGGCTTTGACGAGCTGGGGGAGAAGGGCTTCCTCTGCGGCACGGTGGAGCCGGGCGCGGCCAGACTGCAGTTCGTGCCCTTCGGCCGGCGGCGCTATGAGATCCTGTCCGTGGACGTGACGGACACGGAGCCGCTGGCGGCCATCTCCGCCCGGCTGCCCCGGGACACGGAGCGGGACATCTACCGCATTATGTTAACCGGAGAAACGGAGACGCCCGTGCGCCTGGACTGGCTGCAGCGGGAGCTGGCGGACCGGTTTTACGCCCTGGAGCTGCGGGACCAGACCCGCATGAAGCAGGATATCTGGGCCCGGTGCGGGGACGACTCCCTGCGGGGGCTGTTTTTGCAGGAGCTGCGGCGGCTCTATGACGAGACGGAGGACGAGGAGCGGCGCCGGCAGATCGAGCAGGCGGTGCGCTTTGGCCTGGCCGCCATGGACAACCGGGAGATGTAAGGAGGGGCCTATGAAAAAGATACTGATGATCGGCACCGGCGGCACCATCGCCTCCGACGTGACGGCGGAGGGCCTGGCGCCGGAGCTCAACACGGAGCAGCTGCTCTCGGCGGTGCCCCGGATCGGCCAGCTGTGCCGGGTGGACTGCGTGCAGCTCTACGCGCTGGACAGCACGGATCTGCGGCCGGAGCACTGGCTGGGCATCGCCCGCACCATCCGGGAGCGCTACGACGGCTACGACGGCTTCGTCATCAGCCACGGCACCGACACCATGGCCTACACCGCCGCCGCCCTGAGCTATCTGATCCAGGACAGCCCCAAGCCCATCGTGCTGACCGGCGCCCAGAAGCCCATCTGGTTCGACGGGACGGATTCCAAGCGCAATCTGACGGACGCCTTCCTCTACGCCTGCCGCGGCAGCGGCGGCGTGCAGATCGTCTTCAACGGCAAGGTGATCCTGGGCACCCGGGCCCGCAAGACCTTCTCCAAGAGCTTCCAGGCCTTTTCCAGCGTGAATCACCCGGAGCTGGCCCTGATCCAGGACGAACATCTGCTGCAGTATATCAGCTGCCCCAGTGCCCCGGCCCCCGTGTTCTACGACGAGCTGGACACCAGCGTGGGTCTGCTGAAGCTGATCCCCGGCACGGACCCGGCCCTTCTGGCCTACATGCTGGACCGGTACGACGGCCTGGTGATCGAGAGCTTCGGCGTGGGCGGTCTGCCGGATTACCCCGGCTTCTACGACGCCCTGCGCGCCGGGGTGGAGCGGGGCCGACTGATCGTGATGACCACCCAGGTGCCCAACGAGGGCAGCGACCTGCGGGTGTACCACGTGGGCGTGCGGATCAAGAGCACCCTGCAGCTGCTGGAGGCCTACGACATGACCACCGAGGCGGCTGTGTGCAAGCTCATGTGGCTCATGGGCCAGACCCGCGATTTCGCCCAGGCGGAGCGGCTGTTCTACCGTCCGGTGGCCCGGGACATCCTGTATCCCGCCGTGGCGGGACAAACGTCTTGACAAGCGGCGGCTCGGCCGATACAATAAGCAATCGGTGAGAAAGGGCGACAATGATGGGATCTGCTAAACGAGTGGAAAGTATTGCAGAAAGGGTAGGGTTTTGTATTGCAAATGTGCTTGTCCTGTTCCTTTTGGTTTTCCTCACTTTGTTTGCCTTGCGGATTGGAGAGGGTCTGGGATTGGTGAAGACCGCCCCATACGATTATCTCGGCTCTACATGGGTCAGCGAATCACCTGCTATCACCCTGTATGTTTCACCTGGCAGCAGGACTATAGAAGATTCTGAGGCATATATCACCGTAGACGGAGAGGAA
>JAFRSI010000134.1 GCA_017427645.1 Oscillospiraceae bacterium
AGTTCATCAAGGCCATTCGCAAGTTCATGGAGATGCGGACGCTGACCAATCAGATCCTGCGGGAGCTCATCGACCACATCGACGTGTACGAGGTGGAGGGCCGGGGCAAAAACCGCACCCAGCGGATGGTGATCTACTACAAGTTCGTGGGCTATCTGGAGATCCCCTCCCACCTCTCCGCACCGAACTACAAGGCCGATCTCCGTCAGGGCGTGGCGGTGGAGTACGTCTCCTGCGAGCCGACAGAAAGTGCTCGCGAGCTGTTCGACGAGGACTGCGAGCCGGTTGAGGAAGAGCAATAAAAAACCGGAGCAGGCGGTCACCTGCTCCGGGTACATAGGGGCAATTTATCAGACATCATTCAAAGGCGGCTGCAATGCGCCCGTTTCTTTTCTCCAAAAAATCCATTTGTTGGCTGATCCACAGGAGATACTCATCGACAGTTTTCGGAAGAGGATCTTCGGTGAAGTCCGCGTTTCCAACCCAAATCTTCACCGAGCTACAGTCTGGACTCACGCAATCTTGCAGAAAGAAATAATCGACGAATCCTTTGAAATCCACAAACAGATCAAAGAAGTCTTTATCTCGTGCAAGGGCCTTGCTGATCGGACTTTCCTCGTTGCAGTAGTGGCGCCGAATGCATTCCAGCGTCAAATCCCAGCGGTCACGAAGCTTCGGGCTTGTACCCTTGGCTTGGTTGATGCTGCCGGCGTGCTTTGGGAAGATCATCATACCGCCGATTGTATACGATCTGTGTAAATAATCCTCAACAAAGGATTTATAATTGGAAACGACCTTTTGCACCTCGTCCAGCATGTAGCGATACTTCTCATATCGGAAACTGACGATGATAGAATCGCTGCCAAAGCGGAAATTCTTCCATGTCAAGTAATTTGGTCCGGTGCCGCGCTGAAGAGCCATCGTTTCCCCGCACGGAAGCTTTCTGCTCCAAACGGTCTGATGGTAAAGTTGGAGGCTTTTGCTCAGTGAATCGGGATCGCCGCCACCAATGCCAAGGCCCCCGCTTCTCTCCCAAAAACCGTCCCAATAATGCGGCGTGTCAAGGGTGAAGTCGGTAGAGACATCGATCTTCATAAGAGCACCTCCAATCGTTCTTGATTGTAGCACAGGACGACCTATTCCTCAAGATGGACAAAAAACAGGTGGATGTAACTGAAATCCGTTACACCCACCCGATATGGTTGCGGAGGGAGGACTTGAACCTCCGACCTCCGGGTTATGAGCCCGACGAGCTGCCAACTGCTCTACTCCGCGATATTTGTTTGTCCGGTCTGGTGCCGGTGACCGGACTCGAACCGGTACGGTATTGCTACCGGGAGATTTTAAGTCTCCTGTGTCTACCATTCCACCACACCGGCGGATATTGGCAAGGAATAGAATACCACAGGCCAGGAGGAATGTCAACCCTTTTTTCCGGGAAACTTCCCGACAAAAGCCGCGCCCTTGCAACACGTCGGCGAATGTGATATGCTGACAAATAAGAAAAAGCGAAAGGGAGGAAGGACCATGAAACTGGCCGAAGCGCTGCAGGAGCGGGCGGATCTCAACCGGCGTGTGGCGGACCTGCGCAGCCGCCTGTCTGCCAACGCCACCGTGCAGGAGGGGGAGCAGCCCGCCGAGGATCCCGGCGAGCTGCTGGCGGAGCTGGACCGCTGCGTGGCTGCTCTGGAGGAGCGGATCGCCCAGATCAATCTGGCCAACTGCCGGACGGTGGTGGAGGGGCGGACGCTGACGGAGCTGCTGGCCCAGCGGGATTGCCTTACGGCGCAGATCTCCGTCTATCGTGATCTGCTGGACAACGCCAGCCAGACGGCCCGCCGGGCCCGCGGCACGGAGATCAAGGTGCTGAGCACCGTGGACGTCCGACAGCTGCAGAAGCAGGTGGACGCCATGTCCCGTCGGCTGCGGGTCCTGGACAATACCATCCAGCAGACCAACTGGACCACCGATCTGTAAAAGAAACAGGGCGGAAAGCAGGTAGTCCGGCGGGGCGAATGTGATCTCCGCGGCTGAGAATGAGTCCGCACAGCTGGTGTGCCGCCGGGCCGGCACGGGGTTCGACTCCCCGGTTATTGTAACGCCCCGATCGCGCACAGCTGTACTGATATCGCTGACAACGCATCACCGAGCATTGGCCGCCGGACCAGGGTGGGGCTGGGGCATTTCCGCTTGACCCGAGGGATTCCCGACACAGCAAAACGATGCCGCGAACGAGAGAGGCTCCGGAGCATCGCTCCGGAGCCTCTTTTCACTTCACAGGGGAAGGACTCAGCACTTCTCGAACACGGTGGCAACGCCCATGCCGCCGCCGATGCACAGGGTGGCGAGGCCGTGCTTGGCGTCGTCCCGCTTGGCCATCTCGTGCAGCAGGGTGACGATGATGCGGGCGCCGGAAGCGCCGACGGGGTGACCCAGGGAGATGGCGCCGCCGTTGACGTTGACCTTCTCCATGTCGAACTCCAGCTCGCGGGCCACGGCGATGGACTGAGCGGCAAAGGCCTCGTTGGCCTCCACCAGGTCGATGTCCTTGATGGTCAGGCCGGCCTTCTTCAGAGCGTGACGGGAAGCCAGAACGGGGCCAACGCCCATGATCTTGGGATCCACGCCGCCCTGGCCCCAGCCGACCAGCTTGGCCATGGGCTTCAGGCCGTACTTTTCAACAGCCTCGCCGGAGGCCAGCACGAGGGCGGCAGCGCCGTCGTTGATGCCGGAGGCGTTGGCGGCGGTGACGCGCTGCTGGCCGCGGTCATGGGCCTCCTGGATGCCGGCGGGATCAAAGGTGTGGACGACGTCGTGATCCGGAGCCTCGGGGCCCACGGGGAAGGCGCCGCGCAGCTTGGCGATGCCCTCGGCGGTGACGCCGGCCTTGGGGAACTCATCGCGCTTGAACTCCACGATGGACTTCTTGACCTTGATGGGCACGGCGACGATCTCATCGTCGAAGCGGCCGGCGGCCTGGGCGGCCTCGGTCTTCTGCTGAGAGGAGGCGGCGAAGGCGTCCTGCTCGGCGCGGGTGATACCCCAGATGTCGTTGATGTTTTCGGCGGTGGTGCCCATGTGATAGTCGTTGTAAGCGTCCCACAGACCGTCCTTGATCATGGTGTCGACCATCCGCTTGTCGCCCATGCGGCCGCCCCAGCGGGCGTCGGGCAGAGCGTAGGGGGCGGCGCTCATGTTCTCGGTGCCGCCGCAGACCACGATGTCGGCGTCGCCGGCCAGAATGGAGCGGGCAGCCTCAATCATGGACTTCATGCCGGAGCCGCAGACCATGCCCACGGTATAGGCGGGAACAGCGTAAGGGATCCCGGCCTTGATGGAGACCTGACGGGCCACGTTCTGGCCCAGGCCGGCGGTCAGGATGCAGCCAAACATGACCTCATCCACGTTTTCGGGGGCGACGTTGGCGCGCTTCAGAGCCTCCTTGACGACGATGGCACCCAGGTCCACGGCAGGGGTGTTCTTCAGGGAGCCGCCGAAGGAGCCGATGGCGGTGCGGCAGCAGTTGACAACATACAGTTCTTTCATTCTTTTGTTTCCTCCTATTTTGTTCTTCGGATGGTGAATATATAAAATTGTGCTTCCAATAACAAACTATAAAGGATAGTTAAATTTTTGTCAAGGGGGTATTGACGAAGAAAATGAAAAACGGCGTCACTCCGTGGCGGAGAATTCCTGGGCCAAGACGCGGCGCGCCGCCACCAGCGCCGTATAAAAGCTGCCGGTATCGATGGAGTCGTAGAGCTTGTGGAAGGTCACCTCGGCGCTGCCGCACAGCTGGTGGAGCTGCTGGGAGAAATAGTCCCGGGCCAGGGTGTCCCTGTCCGTCGGGCACCGGACGGCGATGCTGAAGCTGCCGTCGGAGGTGATCACATCGCTGACGCCGGACTCCTTCAGGGCAACCACGGACAAATACAGCGCCTTGTCGGTACTGTCGGAGCGCAGGGTCCGGTCAGCGCCGTTCAGATCGATCCCCAGCTCGGCGGCCAGGGACCCCAGCAGCGCGTAGGGATCGTCGGACTCCTGAAGCTGCCGGACGTAGTCGGCCAGCAGAGCCTGCTGGGCGTTCAGCGCGTCCTCGTCCAGCCCGTCGGTGGGCAGGGACAGGATCCGGGCGGTGACGTAGCCGTTGCTGGCAGCAAAGGCGGTGAGGGTCTCCTGATCCGGCGCCAGGGCGCTGCCCTCGGCGGCGGCCAGGTCGCTCAGGTGATCCAACAGATAGTAGGCGGCGTTGACGTGGTCATAGGCCTCCTCGCTGATGCCCATCAGGGCCACCTGCTGGCGATATGCCTCCTCGCTGCCGTAATAGGCGATGTAGTTTTCCCGCTGGGCTTGCAGCTTCGCCTGATCCTCCGCCGTCAGAACGATGTTGTTTTCAGCGGCCAGGCGGCGGACTACGGCGAAAAGCTTGGCCGTCTCCAGGGCGTCCGCCTTGGCGTATTGGCCGTAGGTCATATCCTTTGTCAGCTGGCTGTCCCAGTTGATCTGTCCCATGTTGGCGGACAGGTATTCGCAGTCGTAGGCCAGCCAGTACAGGTATTCCTCGGCGCTGACGGTCTCGCCGTCCACCACCAGCAGGCGGGCGTCGGGACGAATGCCGCTGGCCTTGTAAAAGAGCCCGTCGGTGCGCTTGCCGCTGTGGGGCTCGGGGAGCAGCGATATCGCCGCCACGAACAGGGCGGAGACCAGGAGGCCCACTGCCAGGCGGATCCATAGCTTTTTCATCTTATGCGGTTCCTTTCTTTTCGCCGGAGGAGCTCTCCGGCGGTGTTTGATTGTCCTGCTGCAGGCGCAGCTGCTCCACCAGCTGGCCGGCGGCGGCCAGGGCGTCCTCGCCATCCTTGAGGTAGAGGGTGAGCCGCGGACGCTCGGCAGCGGAGAGCAGCAGACGGCTGCGGTAGCGGGGCTGGGTGCAGAGTGACATCAGGGCGTTCACGTCCAGGGTGTCGGCAAAGCTGAACAGCAGCTGGCGCCCCTTCTGGGTCACGTCGGTGACGGACACGTTCACGGCGGCGGCCCGGAGCAGCGCCACGTCCAGCAGAGCCTTGACAGGGCCCGGCACGTCGCCGTAGCGGTCCGTCAGCTCGTCCGTCAGGTCGTCGGCATCCTCCGGGGAGGCAATGGCGGCGATGCGGCGGTAGAGATCCATCCGCTGCTGGGCCGAGGGCACGTACCGCTCCGGGATGTGGGCGGCCACGGTGAGATCGGCGGAGCACTCCAGGCGCTTGCGGTGGCCCAGGCCCTGCTGCTCCAGCACGGCGTCGTTCAGGAGCTTCAGATACATGTCGTAGCCCACGCTCATCATGTAGCCGGACTGCTCCGGCCCCAGCAGGTTGCCGGCGCCCCGGATCTCCAGGTCCCGCATGGCGATCTTGAAGCCGGAGCCGAACTCCACGTACTCCCGGATGGCGCTGAGCCGTTTGGCGGCCACCTCCGTCAGCACCTTGCCGGTGCGGTAGGTGAGGTAGGCGTAGGCCCGGCGGGGGCTGCGGCCGATGCGGCCCCGGATCTGATGGAGCTGGCTGAGTCCCAGCCGGTCGGCGTCCTCGATGATGAGCGTATTCACGTTGGGGATGTCGATGCCGGTCTCAATGATGGTGGTGCAGACCAGCACCTGGATGTCCCCCTCGGACATCTGCTGCATGGTGCGGCTCAGCTCCGCCTCGGCCATCTTGCCGTGGGCGATGGCCACGGTCACGTCCTCGCCCAGCATCTGGCGAAGGCGGGCGGCGGTGGCGTCGATATTCTCCACCCGGTTGTGGAGGTAGTAGACCTGGCCGCCCCGATCCAGCTCCCGGCGGATGGCCTCGGTGACGATGCTCCAGTCGTGCTCCAGCACGTAGGTCTGAACGCTCTGGCGGTCCCGGGGCGGCTGCTCGATGCTGCTCATGTCCCGGATGCCGCTGAGGGCCATGTTCAGCGTCCGGGGGATGGGGGTGGCGGAGAGGGTCAGGGTGTCCACCTGGCGGCTGCGCTCCCGGAGCCGCTCCTTGGCGGCCACGCCGAAGCGCTGCTCCTCGTCGATGATCAGCAGGCCCAGGTCCTTGAACTCCACGCCCTTCTGCAGCAGCTTGTGAGTGCCGATCAGCAGATCCACCCGGCCCTGCCGGGTCCGCTCCAGGGTCTCCTTCAGCTGCTTGGGGCTGCGAAAGCGGGAGAGCACCTCGATGGTGACGGGGAAGGAGCGGAAGCGGTTGACGGCGGTGGCGTAGTGCTGCTGGGCCAGTACCGTGGTGGGCACCAGGATCGCGGCCTGCTTGCCGTCCATGATGCACTTCATCACCGCCCGGAGGGCCACCTCCGTCTTGCCGTAGCCCACGTCGCCGCACAGCAGGCGGTCCATGGGCACGGGGCGCTCCATGTCCGCCTTGATCTCGGCGGCGGCAATGAGCTGATCGTCGGTCTCCTCGTATTCAAAGGCGTCCTCGAATTCCCGCTGCCACGGGCTGTCCGGCGAGAAGGCGTAGCCCCCCAGCCGCTGGCGCTGGGCATAGAGCTGGATCAGCCCCTTGGCCAGATCCCTGGCGGCGGCCTTGGCCCGGCCGGTGGTCTTGGCCCACTCGGCGCCGCCCAGCTTGTTGAGCTTCACGGGCTTCTCCGCGTCCTCGCCGCCGCTGCCGATGTATTTGCTCACCAGGTCCAGGGACGTGCAGGGCACGTACAGACAGTCGGCGCCGGCGTAGTTGATCTTTACGTAGTCCTTCTCCACGCCGTCCACCGGCATGCGGATGATGCCGGCAAAGCGGCCGATGCCGTGGTGGACGTGGACCACCAGATCGCCGGGGGTCAGGTCGGTGTAGGACTGGATCCTCTGGCGGCTGTCGCTCCTGGGCGGCCGGACCTTTCTGGCCCGCCCGCTGACGGGGGCGGTGAGCTGGCCCTCGGTGAGTACGGCCAGCTTCAGCTCGGGGTATTCGCTGCCCGCGCTGAGAGCTCCCACGCCGATCAGCACGGCGCCCCGCTCCGGGGCCTGGGTATCGGAGAAATCCAGGGCGGAGGGGATTTTCCGCTCGGTCAGAAGATTCTGCAGGTTTCGGGCCCGGACCTCGCCGCCGCACAGCACCAGCACGCGGTAGCCGGCGGTGAGATAATGGATCATATCGGTGGCGGCGGCGTCCAGGGAGCCGCCGTAGGAGCTGAGCTGCTTGGCGCTGATCTGCCAGAGGCTTTTGGGCGGCAGCAGGCAGCGGCTGGTGGGCAGGCTCTCCAGCTGGCACAGGGGAAAGGCGGACAGCTTCCGCTGCAGATCCCCTTCGCCCAGGGCCAGGTCCGCAAAGGCGCCGCACAGGTGCCCCGCTTCCATGGCGGCGGACAGATCCTCCTTCAGCTGCCAGGCGGAGGCCTTCAGGGCCTCGCCGACCCGGGCGCTGTCGCTGACGCAGATCAGCGTGTCCGGCCGGAGATAGTCGAAGGCCGTGGTCATCTCGGGATAGACGGCGGCCATGTAGCGGTCCGCGCCGGCGGGAGTCAGACCCTGGCGCAGCTGCTCCGCATCGGCGTTCACAGTGACCCGCAGACGCCGGCCGCTCTCGCCCTTGGTCCGGGCGGCGGCGCTCTCCAGTCGGGCGGCCGCCTCGGCGGCGGTGCCGCCGCTGCGGTGGGGCAGCACCTCGCCGGCGGGCAGGATCCGGGCGCTGCGGCAGTTGACCACCCGGCGCTGGGTGCTCACGTCGAACCAGCCCAGGGAGTCCACCTCGTCGTCAAAGAATTCGCAGCGCACCGGCTGATCCATGCCGGGGGAGAACACGTCCAGGATGCCGCCCCGCAGGGCGAACTGGCCGGGACCCTCCACCTGGTCGGCCCGGGCATAGCCGGCGGCAATGAGCCGCCGCGTCAGATCGGCCGTGTCGTAGCGGCCGTCTGCAGTGAGGGCAAACGTGTTCTGCGCCAGCACCTCCGGCGGTATGCTCCGCTGAGTCATGGCATCCGCCGTGGCCACCACGATCTCGGCATCCGCCATGTCGTACAGGGCCTGCAGGCGGCGGTGCTCCCAGTCCCGGCTGGCGGCGGAGGGGCGCAGCTGCCACTCCCGCCGGGGCAGGACGGTCACGGTTTTCCCGGTGAGCAGCCGCAGATCGGCGGCAAGCCGGTCGGCGTCGCGCTCGTCGGCGCAGAGCATCAGCAGGGGACGCTGCGCAGCCTGGCGTACCGCCGCGGCGATCTGGGCCCGGTGGACCGGACCGAGGCCGGTCAGCTGCGCGGGCGTGTCGCCCCGGGCCACGGCCTGGGCCAGCTCCCGCACCTGCGGCAGCGTCAGCAGCAGGTCTATCAGGTTTTGCACGATGCGTCCCCTCCTTTCCTGGGCTTCATGCAGAATGACCTTGTCATTTTGCATGAGTGGGATTGCGGCCTGCCGCATCGCGCTCGCTTGCGTGAGGCGCTCGCACGTTTGCAGGCCGGGAAGTATTGTTTGCCGCGCACATGCCGCGGCAAACAATGATGTCAATTCTTCGCGTCTGCGGACGCGAAATCTGCGATGCTTTTTTGCGTTATTCAGCTCGCTCCAGCGTCATTCTGATCTCCGCGGCGGCGATGTTGGGACTGACCATCTCCTCGCCGGTGGGGCGAAAGCCGCACTTTTCATAGAAGCGGATGGCCCGCCCGTTTTCCTTCAGCACCCAGAGGCAGACCTCCGGATAGTCCCGCAGCTGTGCCAGCCCGGCCTCCATCAGCGCCCGGGCCACGCCCGTGCCGTAGTATTCCGACAGCACGTACAGGGCAAAGATCTCCCCGACGCCCGGGGCCTCGTCGCCCCGGTCGCCGTAGCCCACGAAGCCGACGACGCGCTGGCCGTCCTTCGCCACAAGCAGATTAATCGGCCAACGCCGGGCCATCTGCTCGCACTTTTCCAGCGTGAGCTTGTCGAGGTACTCCCCGCTGACAAGGCCGGGGTACGCCTGGTGCCACGCGCTCCAGTGGACGTAGGCCTTGCCCCGGATCTCCGCGTCCGTCTCCATCTTTTTGATCTCTATGCTCATGGAATTCCCCCGTTTCACGTTCATTTGAGAGGCTTTTTCCCGTCCTTCACGAAAAAGGACACCACGAAAAGACCCGCCGTGACGATGGGGTAGACCTTATAGATCACCCGCATGACGGGCATGGGGAACGGGGGCTCCAGCGTGCTGTCCATAGCCATGATGGCGAACACCACAAAGGCGGCGCCCAGGAGCAGCATCACCAGGCTGACGATGCGAAGCGTTTTTCTCATGTTATGATCCTCATCAGTTGAACTTGTTCTGGGCCTTATCCACGCCGTCCCGGATCACCACCGGCACGGCGGCCACCGCCTTGTCCAGGGCCTCCATCAGCGGCTTCTGCTCTTCGCCCATGGGGCGGCCGGTGACCCAGTCGGCGATGTCGTAATCGGCGTTCTCCGGCATCCCCACTCCCACCTTGATGCGGGGGAAGCGGTCGCTGCCCAGGTGCTGGATGAGGCTCTTGAGGCCGTTGTGGCCGCCGGCGCTGCCGCCGGCGCGGATGCGCAGCTTGCCGATGGGCAGGGAGATATCGTCGGAGATCACCAGCACGTGCTCCGGCGGGATCTTATAGAAGCGGGCGGCCTGGCCCACGGATTCGCCGCTGAGATTCATATAGGTCTGGGGCTTCATCACCAGCACCTTTTCGCCGCCCAGCTCCGCCGTGGCGGTCCAGGCCTTGAAGCGCAGCTTGCTGAATTTGAAGCGCTCGTTGTCCGCCAGCTTATCCACGGCCAGAAAGCCCATGTTGTGGCGGGTGGACTCGTATTTGGCGCCGGGATTGCCCAGACCCACCAGCAGCCAGGTGTAGCCGCCGCTGTCGCGTTTGAAGAACATATATCCACACTCCTTCGGGGAGATTTGCGCAAAAAACAGGGGGACTGCGACTGCAGTCCCCCTATTATATCACACGTTTACTCAGTTGAACAGCTTGGCGATGGAAATTTCCTGATAAATTCGCTCGATGGCCTCGGCAAACATGGGGGCCACGGACAGGTACTTGACCTTGCTGCAGCTCTCGCCGAAGTGGGTGGGCAGGGTGTTCAGCAGAGCAAGCTCCTTGATGTAGCTGTTCTCCAGCCGCTCGATGGCGGGGCCGGACAGCAGGCCGTGGCTGGCGCAGGCGTACACGCTGCGGGCGCCGCCCACCTCCACGATGGCCTGGGCCGCGTTGCAGAGGGAGCCGGCGGTGTCCACCATGTCGTCAAAGAGGATGCAGTCCTTGCCCTCCACCTCGCCGATCACGTTCATGACCTCGCACTGATTGGCGCGCTGGCGGCGCTTGTCCACGATGGCCAGTCCCATATGCAGCTTCTGCGCGAAGGTGCGGGCGCGGGCCACGGAGCCCACGTCGGGGGAGACCACCACCATCTCCTCGGCGGTGCCGCCGAACTTCTTGGCGTAATAGTCCACAAAGACGGGATTGCCGAACAGGTTGTCCACGGGGATGTCGAAGAAGCCCTGGATCTGGGCGGCGTGGAGGTCCATGGTCAGCACCCGGTCGGCGCCGGCGGCGGTGATCATGTTGGCCACCAGCTTGGCGGAGATGGGATCGCGGCTCTTGGCCTTGCGGTCCTGCCGGGCATAGCCGAAATAGGGGATCACGGCAGTGACACGGCCGGCAGAGGCGCGCTTGCAGGCGTCGATCATGATGAGGAGCTCCATCAGACTGTCGTTGACGGGCTTGCAGGTGGAGTTGATCAGGAACACGTCGCTGCCGCGGACGGTTTCATACAGAGAGACGGAGACCTCGCCGTCGGCGAATCTCTTGACCTCGGATTCACCCATCTTGATGCCGATGATCTTGCAGATCTCGTGCGCCAGATCGGGGTTGGAGTTGCCGGTGAAAATCTTGATGTCCTTGCCGTGAGAAATCATTTCTGCACACTCGCTTTCTTTCGTATTCTCAAACTGTGTTTCTCTGTCTATCGCAGCAGGCGCGGACCTGCACTGATACGGGAGGGTCACTTGTTTCCCCGGGCCTTGTGGAACCGGGCTGCCCAGCCGGCCTTGTTGATCTGCCGGGTCCGGGCGATGCCCAGCGCGTCGGCGGGCACGTCCTGGGTGATGGTGGAGCCGGCGGCGGTGTAGGACCCGTCGCCCAGGGTCACCGGGGCGATCAGATTGGTGTTGCACCCCAGGAACACGTCGTCGCCGATGGTGCAGCGGTATTTCTTGTGGCCGTCGTAGTTGGTGGTGACGGTGCCGCAGCCGAAGTTGACCCGCTGCCCCACGTCGCTGTCGCCCACGTAGGTCAGGTGGGAGATCTTGGTGCCGTCGCCGATCACGGAGTTCTTCATCTCCACGAAGTCGCCCACGCGGCAGTGGTCGCCGATGGTGCAGTGGGGGCGGACGTAGGTGAAGGGCCCCACGGTGGTGTGACAGCCCACGGCGCTCTCGTTGACCTGGGAGGCGTTGACGGTGGTGCCCTCGCCCACGGAGCTGTCCCGGATCATGGAATTGGGACCGATCTCGCAGTTTTCGGCGATGTGGGTGTCGCCCCGGAGGATGGTGCCCGGCAGGATCACGGTGCCCGCGCCCACGGTGCAGGTGGGGTCCACATAGGTGTTGGAGGGGTCGATGACGGTGACGCCCCGTTTTACCAGCCGGTCCAGCGAGAGCTCCCGGCACGGGGAGGCTGCGGCGGCAAGGGCCGCGGGACCGTCCAGGGGCAGGAGGCCGCAGGCCGTCTTGTCGGAGGGAAGGGGCAGCACGGGGGAGTCGATCACCAGGGCGTCTTCCGGCGCCTCGCCGTTCACCGCGGCGTCAAAGCACTTGACCGCCTTCTCCGCCTCGCTGCGCCACTGCTCATCACAGACGACAAAAAACCGCTCCACGCCGCGCTCTTTCAGCTCCTGGCATACCCAGGTCAGCACCGGGCAGAACAGGAGCGGACGCAGCATGAGCGGTTTTTCCCCGGCGGCGCAGCTGTTCCGGAGATCCAGCAGGGCAGTTTGACAGGCCATGGGAAACGTCTCCCTTCAAGCATTTTTCTCTATGCCCATTATAACAGGAATGAAAAGAAAATCTACCCCTTTCCGAGAATTTCCCGGCGTTTTTTTCGGAGGGCGAGCGGCCCCAAACCCTTGCGGGAGAAGAGGGAGCGGCCGCGCCCGGGGAATGCTGTGCAGATTGTCGATATATGCCCGAAAGTGTTAGGCATTTTTTACGTTTTTATTAAAAACAGCAATTATTCATAAATTATAGTTGAATTTTCACGGCGGCGGGATTACAATATGTTCTCTGAACGGAGGTGGAGAAATGCTGCACATCGTGCTGGTGGAGCCGGAGATCCCCCAGAACTGCGGCAACATCGCCCGCACCTGCGCCGCCACCGGCAGCCAGCTCCACCTGGTGCGTCCCCTGGGCTTTGACATCTCGGAAAGGGCTGTCCGCCGGGCCGGGCTGGATTACTGGCACCTGGTGGAGGTCTTCGATTACGAGGATCTGGATGCCTTTTTTGCCGCCCACCCGGAGGCCATGGCCGACGGCTGGCTGGCCACCACCAAGGCGCCCCGGGACTATACGGCGGCCCGGTTTTCGCCGGACAGCTGGCTCTTCTTCGGCAAGGAGACGGCGGGTCTGCCCGCCTGGCTGCGGGAGAAGTATCGGGACCGCTGCATCCGCCTGCCCATGCGTTCCCAGGCCCGGAGCCTGAATTTGAGCAATTCTGCAGCCATCCTCACCTACGAGGCCCTGCGCCAGAACGGGTTTCCCGGTCTGACGGGGACCGGCGAGATGGCTGAGAAATAAAAACAGAAATTCTAAAGGAGGTTGACTTTTATGAACTATAACAAGAAGACCATCATGGACGTGGACGTAGCCGGCAAGAAGATCCTGCTGCGCTGCGACTTCAACGTGCCTCAGGACAAGAAGACCGGCGCCATCACCAGCGACAAGCGCATCGTGGCGGCTCTGCCCACCATCCGCTATCTGCTGGACCAGGGCGCCGCCGTGATCGCCTGCTCTCACCTGGGCAAGCCGGCCGCCACCTTCTCCTCTTACGTGAAGAAGCAGGTGGAAAAGGGCAAGAACGAGGCCGATATCACCGAGGAAGAGTGGCGCAAGTCCCTGCGCAAGCTGACGCTGGCCCCCGTGGCGGAGCACCTGAGCAAGCTGCTGGGCCAGGAGGTCATCTTTGCCGCCGACGTGGTGGGCGAGGACGCCAAGGCCAAGGCCGCCGCTCTGCAGCCCGGCCAGATCATGCTGCTGGAGAACACCCGCTTTGAGAAGGGCGAGACCAAGAACGATCCCGCTCTGGCCAAGGCTCTGGCCGACATGGCCGAGCTGTACGTGTCCGACGCCTTCGGCACGGTGCACCGCGCTCACGCCTCCACCGCCGGTGTGGCGGCCTATCTGCCCGCCGTCAGCGGCCTGCTGGTGGCCAAGGAGCTGGAGATCATGGGCGGCGCGCTGAACGATCCCAAGCGCCCCTTCGTGGCGGTGCTGGGCGGCGCCAAGGTCAGCGACAAGATCGGCGTCATCAACAACCTGCTGGAGAAGGCCGACACCATCATCATCGGCGGCGGCATGGCCTATACCTTTGCCAAGGCCCAGGGCGGCTCCATCGGCACCAGCCTGTGCGAGAGCGAGAAGCTGGACTACGCTCTGGAGATGATCCAGAAGGCCAAGGAGCGCGGCGTGGAGCTGCTGCTGCCCACCGACACCCTGGCCGCCAGGGAGTTTGCCGCTGACGCCGAGGCCGTGGTGGTGCCCACCAACGCCATCCCCGACGACATGATGGGCCTGGACATCGGCCCGGAGACCACCGAGCGCTTCTGCGCCGCCGTGCGCGGCGCCGGCACCGTGGTGTGGAACGGCCCCATGGGCGTGTTTGAGTTCGAGCGCTTTGCCGGCGGCACCCGCGCCATGGCCCAGGCCCTGGCCGACAGCGGCGCCGTGACCATCGTGGGCGGCGGCGACAGCGCGGCCGCTGTGGAGCAGCTGGGCTTTGCCGACAAGATCACCCACATCTCCACCGGCGGCGGCGCCAGCCTGGAATTTCTGGAGGGCAAGGAGCTGCCCGGCGTAGCCTGCCTGCTGGACAAATAATAATCGGCGCGGAAGCGCATATCTATAGATAGGAGTATCAACAATATGAATCGAAGATATCGCAAAACCATCATCGCCGGCAACTGGAAGATGAACAAGACCGCCACGGAGACCAAGAAATTCGCCGAGGAGCTGAAGGCTGTGATGCCCAAGGCCAAGTGGTGCGAGGTCGTGGTGTGCGTGCCCTCCGTCAACGTCCAGGCTGCCGTGAAAGCCTTCAAGGACCTGCGGGTCTCCGTGGGCGCACAGAATCTGTTCTATGAGAAGTCCGGCGCCTATACCGGCGAGGTATCCGCCGACATGCTGAAGGACCTGGGCGTGAAGTACGTCATCGTGGGCCACAGCGAGCGCCGCCAGTACTTCGGCGAGACCGACGTCACCGTGAACAAGAAGGTCCTGGCCGCCCTGGAGGCCGGTCTGCACCCCATCATCTGCGTGGGCGAGAGCCTGGAGCAGCGGGAAATGGGCATCACCATGGAGCTGGTGGCCATGCAGGTCAAGGCCGCCCTCAGCGGCGTCAGCGCCGACAAGGTGCGCAAGTGCGTCATCGCCTACGAGCCCATCTGGGCCATCGGCACCGGCAAGACCGCCACGGCTCAGCAGGCCGCCGAGGTGTGCACGCTGATCCGCACCACCATCCGTCACCTCTACGGCGCCCGGATCGCCCGCTCCGTCACCATCCAGTACGGCGGATCCATGAAGCCGTCCAACGCGGCGGAGCTGCTGGCCCAGCCGGACATCGACGGCGGTCTGATCGGCGGCGCCTCCCTGAAGAGCGGCGAGTTCGTTGAGATCATCAACGCCGCCAACCAGGACTGAGCGCGAACCGGGACCCCTGTTCCGGAAACCACAAACGGAGGATTTGTCATGAATAAGACACCAACCACGCTGATCATCATGGACGGCTTCGGCCTGACTGCCCCCAGCAGCACCAACGCCGTGTCCCTGGCCAGGACGCCGGTGCTGGATCGCCTGGTGAAGGAATACGCCCACACCACCCTGTCCGCCAGCGGACTGGACGTGGGCCTGCCGGACGGACAGATGGGAAACAGCGAAGTCGGTCACACCAACATCGGCGGCGGCCGGGTGGTATTTCAGGACCTGCCCCGCATCAGCCGCGCCATTGAGGACGGCAGCTTTTTCCGCAACGAGGCCTATCTGAAGGCCATGGACGCCTGCCTGGAGAAGGGGACGACCCTGCATCTGTACGGCCTGCTCAGCGACGGCGGCGTTCACTCCCATATCACGCATCTGTACGCCCTGCTGCGTATGGCCAAGGAGAAGGGCCTGGAGAAGGTCCGCGTCCACTGCTTCCTGGACGGGCGCGACGTGTCCCCCACCAGCGGCAAGGGCTTCGTGGCCGCCCTGCGGGATAAGTGCGCGGAGATCGGCGTGGGTTCCATCGCCACGGTGATGGGCCGCTACTACGCCATGGACCGCGACAAGCGCTGGGAGCGCCTGCAGCTGGCCTATGACGCCATGGTCTACGGCGAGGGCATCCAGAACAGCGATCCGGTGGACGCCGTGGCCCAGTCCTATGCCGCCGGGATCACCGACGAGTTCATGGAGCCCGTGGTGTGCGACCCCGCCGGCACCATCTCCGACAACGACAGCATCATCTTCTTCAACTTCCGGCCCGACCGCGCCCGGGAGATCACCCGCGCCATCGTGGACCCGGACTTTGACGGCTTCCAGCGGGAGTATTTCCCCACCACCTATATCTGCAACACGGAGTACGACGCCTCCATGCCCAACGTGACGGTGGCCTGGCCCCGGATCCGGGTGAACAACGGCCTGGGCGAGTATCTCAGCTCCCTGGGCATGACCCAGCTGCGCATCGCCGAGACGGAGAAGTATGCCCACGTGACCTTCTTCTTCAACGGCGGCGTGGAGACCCAGTACCCCGGCGAGGACCGGGTGCTGGTGGCCTCTCCCAAGGTGGCTACGTACGACCTGAAGCCGGAGATGAGCGCCTATGAGGTGTGCGACAAGTGCGTGGAGCGGATCCGCTCCGGCTCTTACGACGTGGTGATCCTCAATTTTGCCAACTGCGACATGGTGGGTCACACCGGCGTGCTGGAGGCCGCTGTCAAGGCAGTGGAGACGGTGGACGAGTGCGTGGGCCGCGTGGTGGAGGCCACGCTGGAGATGGGCGGCATCGCCATGATCACCGCCGACCACGGCAACGCCGAGCAGATGGCCCAGGAGGACGGCTCTCCCATGACCGCCCACACCACCAACCCCGTGCCCTTTATCCTCTGCGGCGCCGGCACCGAGCTGCGGCCCGGCCGCCTGGCAGACATCGCCCCCACCATCCTGGACGTGATGGGCCTGGCCTGTCCGCCGGAGATGGACGGCAAGACGCTGATCGTCAAGTGAGGAAGGCGTTGTCTTTCCCGGCGCCATGTGATAAAATGATCCCCGGAGCAAACGCTCCGGGGATTTTTTTCTGCGGAGGTGGACGTGACATGAAGATCGCCGTGATCGGCTGCGGCCGCTGGGGTTCTCTCATCACATGGTATCTGGACCGGATCGGCCATCAGGTGACGCTGTACGGACGGGAGAGCTCGGCGCGGATGCAGCGATTCCTGTCGGAGCGGCGGAACGACCTGCTGGAGCTGCCGGCGTCGGTGGGACTGACCACGGACATCGCCGACGTGGCCCGGGCGGAGACCGTCATCATCTCCGTGGGCTCCCAGGGTCTCCAGGCGCTGATGGATCAGCTGAAGCCTCTGGAACTGCGGGAAAAGATCTTCGTTTTGTGCATGAAGGGCCTGGAGATCGGCACAGGGCGGCGGCTGAGCCAGATCGCCGCAGAGAATCTGGACGGCAGCAACGCCGTGGCCGTGTGGCTGGGGCCGGGCCACGTGCAGGAGTTTTACCGGGGCATCCCCAACTGCATGGTCATCGACAGCGAAAACGAGGCGGTGAAGCGGCGGCTGGTGGAGGCCTTCTCCGGCGACCTGATCCGCTTCTATTACGGCAGCGACCTCATCGGCAACGAGGTGGGCGCCGCCGCAAAGAACGTGGTGGGCATTGCCGCCGGCATGCTGGACGGGGCCGGTCTGGGCAGCCTGAAGGGCGCCCTCATGTCCCGAGGCACCCGGGAGGTGGCGCGGCTGATCCGGGCCATGGGCGGCAAGGAGCTGTCGGCCTACGGACTGTGCCACCTGGGGGACTACGAGGCCACCGTGTTCTCCCCCTACAGCCACAACCGCCGATTCGGCGAGGCTTTTATCCGGGGCGAGACCTACGACGAGCTGGCGGAGGGCTACTACACCGTGCGGGCCATGGTGGAGCTGGGCCGGCGCTGCGGCGTGGAGCTGCCCATCACCGCGGCGGTGTACCGCATCCTCTATGAAAATGCCCGGCCCCGGGCAGTGCTGCAGGAGCTGCTGCACCGGGATCTGAAGGGCGAATTTGACGCATAATATTCCCGATCGTTCCGACTTTTTGAGGATGACCCTGCATAAAGGAACCTCTGGCTGTCCATACTGGAGCCAGAGGTCCTTTTTTGGGGGACAGTTTGGCCAGCCGCGGGCCGGAACGGTGCGGCAGCCGAACCGGAAGGCTCGGCGCGGAAAGGGAAGACAATGAACGAGAATAGAGATACCGGACGGAGGTCCGGCGGCAAGGGCGGCTACATAGCCCTTGCTATGTGTATGGTACTGGCCGGCGTGGTGACGCTGGCGACGATGGGGATCGGCAGCAGGAAGCCCGCCGCCCCGGAGAACGCGGAAAAGCCGGCGGCGGTCCAGGAGGATCCGACGCCCGCGCCGGCGGCGCCCGTTATCCGGCCGGAGCCGGTGGAGGAGCTGCCCCGTCCCACACTGAATCCGCCGAAGGATACGGAGACCGCGGAGCCGGTGATCTCGCCGGAGGAGCTGGTGCCCCAGGTGGTCTCCCCGCTGGACGGCACCACGGTGACGGTGTTCAGCCTGACGGAGCTGATGTATGACGAGACCATGGCGGACTGGCGCACCCACGACGGGCTGGATATCCAGGCCGGAGAGGGCGACGTGGTAAAAACGGCGGCCAACGGCACGGTGACCGTCGTGGCGGAGGACGAGCTGATGGGCACCACCGTGGTCATCTCCCACAGCGACGGCTATACCACCCTGTACAGCAGTCTCCAGGAGAATCCGCCGGTGGAGGTAGGGCAGATCGTCCGCGCCGGAGAGACCATCGGCTACGTGGGCTCCACGGCCGCCGCCGAGAGCAGCATGGGGCCCCATCTGCACTTCTCCGTCAGCCGCGACGGGGAGCGTATCGATCCCAGGGAATACGTGGGATAGCTGACGTATTCCAGCCGTCAGAGCTGGCTGGGACGGGAAGGCACCCGGCAGGCTGTGCGGCAATCCGCCGCGTACACGCCGGGGCAAAATGCAAGGTAGTAGCGTTGTACTGCAAGCGGTGCGAGCTGCGCGAGGCTTTTCACTGCAAAAGGCACCCCGTTTCGGGGTGCCTTTTGATTCGTCGAAGCTATTTGTCCTGCCCGTCTTTCGGAAAAACCAGTGTCAGAGCAGGCCGGTCGTCCGGTTCTGCCATAAGCTGCTCCTCGCACCAGCGCTGGGCGTCGATGATGGTTTGCTCTGCCTCCGCCAATTGCCGCCGCGCTGCTTCACACCGGCGCATCAGGTGCAGATACAGTTCCCTGTACTCCATAAAAAATTCCCCAACTATGCGTCACAATTGCGTCATTCCTGCCGTTCATTATAAATTGACGCTATCATTTTGTCAATACTTCGTCACGGGGAGGATGACAAATGAAGGACAATCTGAGCCGATACACCCTGCGGGTGGAGCAGAGCGTGCTGGATAAGCTGGGCTATATCGCCGAATATGAGGGACGCACGAAGAACAAGCAGCTGGAGTGGCTGCTGCGGCGATTTATCCAGGAGTTTGAGGCGGAACACGGACCCATCGAGCTGTAAAAAAGGCACCCCGTTTCGGGGTGCCTTTTGATCTGCTTTGCCTTACCTTTTCAGCTCGCCGTTGGCGGCGGCGGTCAGATAGGCGTTGATGAAGCCGTCGAGATCGCCGTCCATGACGCTGTTGATGTTGCCGTTCTCATAGCCGGTGCGGGTGTCCTTGACCAGCTGGTAGGGCATGAACACGTAGGAGCGGATCTGGCTGCCCCACTCGATCTTCATCTGCACGCCCTTCAGGTCGCTGATCTTCTCGGCGTGCTGCTGCAGCTTCAGCTCCGCCAGGCGGGCCCGCAGCATCTTCATGGCGTTGTCCCGGTTCTGGAACTGGCTGCGCTCCGTCTGGCAGAACACCACGATGCCGGTGGGCAGGTGGGTCAGACGGACGGCGGAGCTGGTCTTGTTGATGTGCTGGCCGCCGGCGCCGGAGGAGCGGCAGGCCTGCATCTCGATCTCCTCGGGGCGGATCTCGATGTCGCTGTCGTCGGGCAGCTCGGGCATGACCTCCAGGGCGGCAAAGGAGGTCTGGCGGCGGGCGTTGGCGTCAAAGGGACTGACCCGCACCAGGCGGTGGACGCCGTTCTCGCTCTTCAGGTAGCCGTAGGCGTTCTCGCCCTCGATGAGGATGGTGGCGGACTTGATGCCCGCCTCGTCGCCGGCCTCGTAATCCAGCAGCTGGTAGGTGTAGCCGTGGCGCTCGGCCCAGCGGGTATACATGCGGTAGAGCATCTCGGTCCAGTCCTGGGCCTCGGTGCCGCCGGCGCCGGCGTGGAAGGTGAGGATGGCGTTGTTGGCGTCGTACTCGCCGCTGAGCAGGGCGGCCAGACGGCGCTCACTGATCTCCTTTTCCAGGGTGGCGTAGCCCTCAGTCACGTCGGAGAGCAGGGAGGCGTCGTCCTCCTCCTGGCCCATCTCGCACATGGTCAGGCAATCCTCCCAGTCGGCCACCAGCCGGTCGTGCTTCTTGATCTTGGCCTCCAGCCGCTTGATCTGCTGGGACACCTTCTGGCTCCGCTCCAGATCGTTCCAGAAGCCGTCCTGCTCCGTCTCCGCCTGCAGCGCGGAGAGCTCTTCCCGGGCCTTGGGGATGCCCAGGGCCCGCTCCAGCTCGCCCAGGGTATCCTCCAGGGCCAGGAGCTTCTGCTTGTACTCGTCGTATTCAATGACTGCCATATGGGGTCTCCTATCTTCAAATAATCAATAACTTACTTATTATATCCAAAACAAATCGGCCTGTAAAGGGGAAATCAGGGGTTTTCCGTCAGCTTTTGCTGCTGCTTCATCTCCCGCAGCACGCCCGCGGTCAGAGGGATGGTCAGCAGGAAGGAGCATACGTCGCTGAAGGGCTGGGCCAGCTGGATGCCCAGAGGGCCCAGGATATGGGGCAGGATCAGCACCACCGGGATGAAGAACAGCCCCTGCCGGGCCACCGCCAGGATGGAGGCCTGCCACACCTTGTTGAGGGTCTGGGTCATCATGCCGGACATCATGTTGAAGCCGCACAGGAAGAGGGTGCAGCACTGGGCCCGCATGGCCACCTTGCCGAAGGCGATCACGTCGGGGTCGTTGCGGAACGTGGCGATGATCTGCGGCGCAAAGGCGAAGATGACCGCGCCGGCCAGGGCGAGGAATACCGTGGCCCAGCGGACGCAGAACCAGTAGCCCTTCAGCACCCGACCGTACCGCTTGGCGCCGTGGTTGAAGCCGCACACCGGCTGGAAGCCCTGGCCGAAGCCGATCAGCGCGGAGTTGGCCATCATCATGGCCCGCTGCACCACGCTCATGGCGGCGATGGCCGCGTCGCCGTAGACGCCGGCGGCGTTGTTCAGGCAGATGGTTGCCAGGGACATGAGGGACTGGCGGCACAGGGAGGGGAGACCGCCCTTGCAGATCTGGATGAACCAGCTCCAGCGGAACTGGACGTTCCGCAGGCGGATGGTGATATTTCCGCCCCGGCTGCACATGAACAGCAGCAGGGAGAAGGACACCAGCTGGCTGATGATGGTAGCCAGCGCAGCGCCGGAGACGCCCATGTCAAAGACGAAGATGAACAGGGGATCCAGGCCCACGTTGAGAACGGCGCCCACCACGATGCCCACCATGCCGTAGGAGGCGCTGCCCTGGAAGCGGAGCTGGTTGTTCAGAACGAAGGAGGCCGTCATATACGGGGCGCCCAGCAGGATGATGCGCATGTAATCCATGGCGTAGGGGAGGATGGTCTCCGTGGAGCCCAGCAGCCGTGCCAGGGGCGCCAGAAAGATCTGCCCCAGCACCAGGACGCAGGACCCGGCCAGGAGAGCATACACCAGACCGGTGGCCGCCATGCGGGAGGCGTCCTCCGTGTTCTGGCGGCCCAGCTCCATGGAGATGAAGTTGCCGCTGCCGTGGCCGAAGAAGAAGCCCATGGCCTGGAAAATGGCCATCAGGGAAAAGGCCACGCCCACGGCGCCAGTGGCGCTGTTGCTGTGGAGCTGGCCCACAAAAAAGGTATCCACCATGTTATAGGCCGCCGTGACCATCATGGAGATCATGGTGGGAACCGCCAGCCGGCAGATCAGCCGCCCCACGGGGGCGGTAGTCAGGCGGACGTATTTTTCCTGCTGCTTGTCGTTCATATTTCACCTCAGGACCGGCATTTGCCGCAATTGCACAATAATCATTAACTTGTTTATTTTATCATACGGATACGGACAAATCAAGCACGGAGCGCGCACAGACGGCGAAAAGCCGAAACGCAGGCGGACGTCTCACCTGGCGCCGCGGGCTCCTTGCCGCGGTCGGCAAAGGAGGTGCGTGGACAAAGCGATGACAGCCGCTGGAGGACCAGCGGCTGTCATCGCGGGTTATTGCCGTCGTACTTCGCGCGGCGGGGCTTCCGGCGAAGAAGAGGGGCTGTCCCCGTGCAGCGGGTCGGGACCGTCAAGCGGGGGCAGCCGGTCCGGACGGCGTTTTTCACGGACCGGCTATACACGGAGACGGGGATGATGCGGCAAAAACACATATATGCCAGCCCGCTTGCCTCTCCCCATGGCGATTGCTCCCGGCTCACCGGGCGAAAGAAGACGATGTGCTTTTCAAATCATCCAGCTGTCGGCAGATGGCCTGAAAAGCCTTGTCGCTCAAATCGTGTTCCAGCTTGCAGGCGTCCTCCGACGCAGTCGGTTCGTCTGTGCCGATGGCCCTCAGGTATGCCTCCAGTATGGCGCGGCGATCCAGGATCCTCTGTGCAAAGGCGCTGCCCTCGGCAGTCAAAAGCAAAAATCTGTTGGGGTCCTGCTTCAGCCAGCCGCCGTCCTGCAGGATATGCACGGCCCGGCTCACGCTCGCCCCGGAGAAGCCCAGACGCTTACCCACGTCGACGGCGCGGGCATATCCCTGTTCCTGGGTGAGCGCATAGACGGACAGCAGGTATCGCTTAAGGGACTCGTGCAGCTGCGCACCGGGCTTGATCTCCGCCGGGGCCGGCGCGGGGCTGAGAATGAACTGCCGTTCGGACATCGGTCTGGCCTCCTTGCAAATTCGCACAGTAGTTAGCGTTTGCTAACTACTGTGCGAATTTATCATATGTCTCTGGAAATGTCAAGGGCCGATTTCAAAACGGGTTCCGCGCCGACGGAAAAAGCCGCCCCCCGCCGATCACTTCGGCAGGGGGCAGGGTATTGCTTCCGCGCTATTTTGAGCCGTACTTGGCCATATGTGCCTTGATCGCGTCGAAGGTTTTGTCGCTGATGTAGTGCTCGATCCGGCAGGCGTCCTCCGTGGCGGTCTCTTCATCCACGCCCAGATTCATAAGCAGCCGGGACAGGACGGTATGGCGCTCATAGATGCGCCTGGCCCGGTCCGCTCCCGCCTCCGTGAGCCGCAGGAGGCCGTTCTCGTCCACCTCCAGCAGGCCGTCCTTCTTCAGCAGGCCGACGGCCCGGCTGACGGAGGGCTTGGAATAGCCCAGATGCTCCGCCACGTCAACACTGCGGACAGCCGAAGACTGCTGGGAAAGCACGTAGATCGTCTCAAGGTACATCTCCCCGGATTCCAGCAACGCCATGATCTCCGCCCCCTCGCTTTTGTTAGCATTAACCTACCATATCTCTCCCCGGAATGCAACGAAGAATATTTCGAGAAGCCTATTGACAAGTAAGCGGCTGCTAACTATAATGTAGGCGGTTAGGGAAAGCTAACCGTTTTTCACACCCAAGGATTAGCAACCGCTAACCAAAAAGGCTGGAGGAATACTATGATGCCGCTTATTTATGCAGAAGCCGGACAGACGCAGATCATCAAACGCATCGGCGGCAGTCCGGAGCTCAAGAAGCACATGGAGGACCTAGGCTTCCATATCGGCGGAGAAATCAGCGTCGTCAATACGCTGGGCGGGAACCTGATCGTGAACGTGAAGGAGTCCCGCATCGCCATCAGCCGGGAAATGGCACAGAGAATCATGGTCTGAGCGTCATACAGAGAGCAAAAAGGAGGAGACACATGAACACGAATCTGAGAGAAGTCAACGTCGGCCACACCTGCAAGGTGGTCCGTCTCCACGGCGAGGGAGCCATCAAACGCCGCATTATGGATATGGGCATCACCCGCGGCGTGGAGATCTACGTCCGCAAGGTGGCCCCCCTGGGCGATCCCATCGAGGTCAACGTGCGGGGTTACGAGCTGTCCATCCGCAAGGCGGACGCCGAAATGGTGGAGGTAGAGCTGTAAAGTCCCTGTGGAAATCCCATCGGGAGGGGATCATTCCCCTCTTTTATTGAGAAAGATGGTTAGCCCTTGCTAACCGAGAGAGGAGTCACATTATGGATCTGAGAATCGCGCTTGCCGGCAACCCCAACAGCGGCAAGACAACCCTGTTCAACGCCCTGACCGGTTCCAACCAGTTCGTGGGCAACTGGCCCGGCGTCACCGTGGAGAAGAAGGAGGGCAAGCTGA
>JAFRSI010000015.1 GCA_017427645.1 Oscillospiraceae bacterium
ACGGCACCGCTCACCTTGCCAAGGTGACCTATTCCCAGATGCAGGCCCAGATGAAGGCCCTGGGCTACAAGAACGTCTTTATCGGCACCGTGGAGGGCGAGCCCGAGGAGACCGCCTGCGAGAACGTCATCGAGGCCGTTGCCGCCGCCGGTTACAAGACCGTCGTCCTGCGTCCCCTGATGGTGGTTGCCGGCGATCACGCCAACAACGACATGGCGGATCCCGAGGATCCCGAGTCCTGGTTCAGCATGTTCACCGCCAGCGAGAAGTTTGAAAAGATCGACACCCAGATCGCCGGCCTCGGCCGCATCGCCGACGTCCAGGCCCTGTACGTGGCCCACACTCAGGCCGCTGTCAATTCCCTGGCCAAGTAAGGAAGAAGAGGTTTTCGAATGAGAAAGATCCTCGTTTTGCTGACCCTGTTGGCCGTGTGCTGCGGCCTGTTTACCGCCTGCGGCGGTGAGAAGAAGCCTGCCGGACTGGCGGACGGCACCTATACGGTGGATTTCAAGACCGACGGCTCCATGTTCCACGTCAACGAAACCTGCGAGGGCAAGGGGACGCTGACCGTCAAGAACGGGGAGATGACCGTGCGCATCATCATGCCCAGCAAGAATATCGTCAACCTGTTCCCCGGCAAGGCTGAGGACGCCCGGAAGGACGGCGCTGTGCTGATCCAGCCCGAGGTAGTCGCCGTTGATTACGCCGACGGCACCACCGAGGAGGTCAACAGCTTTGAGATCCCCGTCCCCTATCTGGACGAGGAATTCGACTGCGCCATCGTCGGGACCAAGGGCAAGTGGTACGACCACCGCGTCACCGTTTCCAATCCGGAGGCGATCCCCGCAAACTGAGGGGACCGAAAAATGAATCCCGCAAGGCCCCGGTCCGCCCAAAGGCGGACCGGGGCCTTGCCGCTGCTCTGCCCGCAAAACAGACGCGTTTTTGCAGACCGCGCTTGACCTTTTCCCTGTGTTGCGGTATCATATAAAGGTTAAGACGCAAGTGGGTCCCTTGAGAAACGGGGAATTATTACAGGAGAAAGCCTGCGGGCAGGTAGCGATATGGAAAGAATCAGAAACAGAAAGGGTGTGCTGCGTCCACTGCTGAAGAAGTACAGCGGGGCCTATCTGCTGGGCCTGATCACGCTGCTGGTGGTGGACTACGTGGACCTGTTCGTGCCCAAGCTGATCGGCGAGGCCACGGACGGGCTGACGGCCCACGCGCTGGACGGCCGCGGCATCCTGCTGATCGCCGGCAGGATCGTGCTGTGCGGCGCGGTGGTGATGTTCGGGCGGTTCTGGTGGCGGCACTTTATCTTCGGGTCCGCCCGGAAGATCGAGCGCTCTCTCCGGGAGCAGATGTTTGAAAAGCTGGAGACGCTGTCCCAGCGGTATTTCAACAGCCACAAGACCGGCGACCTGATGAGCTATTTCACCAACGACCTGGAGGCCGTCCGCATGGCCATCGGTCCGGCGGTGGTGGAGATCTTCGACGCCTCGGTGCTGACGTTGCTGGTGCTGTACCGGATGATGACTTACGTGAGCGTGAAGCTGACGCTCTACACCCTGATCCCCATGGCCGCCATTGCCGTGTTCGGCTACTTCTTCGGCGACGTCATCGAGAAGCGGTACGCCCGGATGCAGAAGGCCTTTGCCGAGATGAGCGACTACGTGCAGGAGAGCGTCTCCGGCGAGCGGGTGGTCAAGGCCTTCGTGCAGGAGAAGAAGCAATACGCGGCCTTTCGCGCCGTCAATGAAAACAAACGCCGGGTGACGCTGCGTGTGGTGCGGCTGGATGCCGCTTTTGAGCCGATCCTGCATTTCCTGGTGGGACTGACCTACGTGGTGGCCATCCTCATCGGCGGCTACTACACCATCATCGGCGATATGACCCTGGGCCGCTTCGTGGGCTTCAATATCTATATCGGCTCGCTGGTGTGGCCCATGATCGCCCTGGGCGACTGCATTACCATCATCTCCCAGGGCATTGCAGGTCTGAACCGGATCCACGAGATCCTGGACCAGGAGCCGGACATCGTGGATGGCCCGGACTGCGACGGCGTGGAGCGGCTCAGCGGCCAGATCTCCCTGCGGAACATGACCTTCGCCTATCGGGAGGATCTGCGGGAGGCGCTCTCGGACGTGACGCTGGACGTGCAGCCCGGGGAGACGCTGGCGATCATGGGCCGGACCGGGTCCGGCAAGACGACCCTGGTGAACCTGCTGTGCCGCCTCTACGACATCACGTCCGGCAGCATCACCTTCGACGGCCATCCCATCGACAGGATCCCGCTGCGGGTGCTGCGGGAGAACATCGCCTACGTGCCCCAGGACAACTTCCTGTTCTCCGACACGCTGGCCGGCAACATCTCCTTCGGCAGGCTGGACGCCACGGCAGAGCAGATCGCCGAGGCCGCCCGCCAGGCGGATATCCACGACAATATCATGGACTTCCCCGAGAAGTATGAGACCATGGTGGGCGAGCGGGGCGTCACCCTGTCCGGCGGACAGAAGCAGCGCAGCTCCATCGCCCGCGCCCTTCTGAAGGACAGCCCCATCCTGATCCTGGACGACGCCCTCAGCGCCGTGGATACGGACACGGAGGAGACCATCCTGGAAAATCTGAAGCGGCTCCGCGCCGGCAAGACCACCATCATGATCGCACACCGCGTTTCCACCGTGCAGAACGCCGACCACATCCTGGTGCTGGACCAGGGCCGTATCGCCGAGTACGGCACCCGGGACGAGCTGATGGAGCGCCGGGGCATCTTCCACGATATGTTCGTCAAGCAGCAGCTGGAGCATCAGCTGCTGACGGAAGAATAAGGGGGTGGATGCGCAATGGCTACGATCAAGGAGGAAAAGCTCTCCTACAACGGCAACGCGTTCACCCGGCTGCTGACGTACGTGCGCCCCTACTGGAAGACCATGGTCCTCTGCACGGCCCTGGTGCTGGCAGTCACGGCGCTGAATCTGTACCGCCCCATCCTCATCGGCGACGCCATCGACCACCATATCGAGGGCTACGACCACCCCTACGCCTACGTCAGCGCCCAGGAGGCGCAGGTCGCCTTCGGGGGAAGATATCTCTCCACAGAGTACGATGAAGAAACGGCGGACGCCTTTGCCGTCATCGTCTACCGGGACGACCGGTACTATCTGATCCAGGATCTGGACCGCCGGCAGACCGGGGAGCTGCTGGAGAAGACAAAGACGGAGCTGACCGACGCCGCCGTGTCCGGCAGCGTCATCACCGTGCCGCTGGGGAACGGGACCGTTTCCGGTGAAGCGCTGTCCCGCCAGCAGCTGTCGGAGCTGCGGCAGGCCGACCGCCAGGGGATCCGACGGATCGCCCTGATCTACGCGGCGGTGCTGGTGCTGACGGTCGTCTGTGAGATGGCCGAGGTATGGCTGCTGCAGCGCACCGGGCAGAATATCATCTTCGACATCCGCCAGCAGGTGTTCGAGCACATCCACACCCTGCCGCTGCGGTTCTTCGACACCAACCCCGTGGGACGGATCGTGACCCGCGTCACCAACGACGTGGAATCGCTGAACCGGATGTATACCCAGGTGCTGGTGAAGCTCTTCAGCAATACCGTGCTGATCATCGGCTACGCTGTGGTCATGCTGCGGATCAACGCCCGCCTGGCGGGCCTGTGCTTCCTGTTCCTGCCGGTGATCTTCGCGCTGACGGTGTGGTTCCGATCCATGACCCGGAAGGTCTACCGGATCGTCCGCACCAAGATCTCCGCGCTGAACACCTTCCTGTCGGAAAACATCTCCGGCATGAAGCTGATCCAGATCTTCGTGCGGGAGCGGGAGAAGGCCGCCGAATTCGAGGAGCGCACGGGCGAGCTGTACCGCTCCCAGATGCGGGAGCTGCTGGTGTTCTCCGTGTTCCGCCCGGGCATCGCCTTCGTGGCCAACTTTGCCCTGGCCACGGTGATCTACCGCAGCGGCGTGTCCGTCCTGGCGGGGACGCTGACACTGGGCACCATGTACGTGTTCACCAACTATATCCGCTCCTTCTTCCGCCCCATCGAGCAGCTGGCCGAGCAGTTCTCCTCTCTGCAGAACGCTCTGGCCTCGGCGGAAAAGATCTTCACCGTGCTGGACGAGCGCAACACCATCCCTGAGCCCGCCGATCCGGTGGTGCCTGAGAAGCTGGTGGGGCACATCGAGTTCAGGAACGTGTGGTTTGCCTATGAGGGCGACGACTACGTGCTCCGGGACGTGAGCTTTGAGATCCATCCGGGGGAGAAGGTGGCCTTCGTGGGCGCCACCGGCGCCGGCAAGTCCTCCATTCTGAACCTGATCGGCCGGTACTACGACATCCAGAAGGGACAGATCCTGGTGGACGGCGTGGACATCCGCCGGATCCCCACCGCCGTGCTGCGCCGCGCCATCGGTCAGGTGCAGCAGGACGTGTTCGTCTTCACCGGCGACATCCGCAGCAATATCCGCCTGCTGGATGAGGAGATGAGCGAGGAGAAGGTGCGCCGGGCGGCGGAGGCCGCCAACGCCGACCAGTTTATCCGGAACCTGCCGGGCGGCTACGACGAGCCGGTGACGGAGCGGGGCGCCACCCTGTCGGCCGGACAGCGGCAGCTGCTCAGCTTCGCCAGGACCCTGGCCTACGACCCCGCCATCCTGGTGATGGACGAGGCCACCGCCAACATCGACACGGAGACGGAGCGGCTGATCCAGGGGGCGCTGGAGACCCTGATGGAGGGGCGGACCACCATCATGGTGGCCCACCGCCTGTCCACCATCCAGCACGCGGACAACATCATCGTCATGCACAAGGGCCGCATCCGGGAGAGCGGCACCCACCAGCAGCTGCTGGCCCGGAACGGCATCTACCGGAAGCTCTACGAGCTGCAGCAGTAAGGAAAAGGCAGCACCGGGCAGAAAACAGAACGGATCATTGCGGCATGGCCGCCGAACGCAGGGCGCGGAAGACAGCTTCCGCGCCCTGCGCTTTGTATGATGCGGGACGCCGGATCATGCAGAGAGACGATCCGATGGGCGCAGAAGGGGGCGGCTGGCGGGCGTCGGTCTCCGAGGCGCGGACGGCAGAGATCCGCAGAAGAATTCCTCCGCAAAAGGATTGGAAATCGGCGCGGGGTATGGTATAATAACAAGCAGAGAGGACTGGCCGTTTGCTGACCTGAGGAACGGGAGGTGCGGTATGCTGACGGTGACGGATGAGATGAAGCGCATATTCAACGCCATGCGGGAGGGGATCCTGGTGATCGACACGGATGGCGTGATCGTATTCGGCAACGAGGCCTATCACCGCTTCCTGAACCGGGAGGGCGGCGGCGAGGATATCGGCGAGATCACCGGCTACAATCTGCGGGATCTGCGCCCCGGCGCCCGCCTGCCGGAGGTGCTGAAAACCGGCAAGCCCATCCTCCAGGAGCCCCGGAAGGAGGTTGACGATATTTATTTCGTCAACATGTACCCCATCTTCGACGCAGACGGCAAGACGCTGCTGGGCGGCCTGTCGGTGGTGACCTTTATGGAGGACGCCACCACCTTCCGGCAGATGATGCAGAACGTGGAGCAGCGGGGCCGACAGATGCTGCACCGGATCGGCAAGGCGGATTTTACCTTCCACGGCATCGTGGCCCGGGGGGAAAAATCGGTGGCCTGCAAGGAATTCGCCCAGCGGATCGCCGGCAGTGACGCGCCGGTGCTGCTGACGGGGGAGAGCGGCGTGGGCAAGGACGTCTACGCCCAGGCCATCCACAACGCCAGCAGCCGCAGCCAGGCCGTGTTCACCGCCATCAACTGCGCCACCTTCAATCCGGAGACCCTGGACAGCGAGCTGTTCGGCTACGTGGACGGAGCCTTTCCCGGCGCCAGAGCGGGGGGAAAGGTGGGCCTGTTCGAGGCGGTCAACGGCGGAACGCTGCTGCTGGACGAGATCAGCGCCATGAAGCCGGAGATCCAGTCCAAGCTGTTGCGGACCCTGCAGGATCATACCATCCGCCCGGTGGGCGGCGTGAATGAGATCCCCGTAGACGTGCGGATCATCGCCTCCAGCAGCGCCGATATGGAGCAGCTGGTCCGGGAGGGGCGGTTTCGCGCCGACCTCTATTACCGGCTGAACGTCTTTCACATCCAGATCCCGCCGCTGCGGGAGCGTATGGAGGACCTGCCCTTCCTGGTCCGGCAGTTCCTGGGGGAGATCTCCTCCTCCATGCATCGCTCCTTCTCCCTGGACGCCGAGGCCATGAACCATCTGAAGCTGCACAACTGGGCCGGCAATATCCGGGAGCTGCGCAACGTGCTGGAATTTGCGGCCTATCTGTCCCCGGACGGGGTGATCCGCCCGGAGAGCTTTCCGCCCCATGTGGGAGCGGGGGCCTGGCGGGATACCACCACCCTCTATGAGCGAGTGCAGAAATACGAGCGGGCGGAAATCCTCAAGGCGCTGCAGTACCACGGCGACGACCTGAAGGGGAAGAAGGCCGCCGCCGCCGAGCTGGGGATCTCACTGGCAACCCTCTACAGCAAGCTGAAGGAGTCATAAACGGAAAATTCCGGAAAACAATAATGATTTCCAGGATATTAAAACCAAAAAACGGTTGGTATTACTGAAATAATTGAAAATACGCACCGCACTGTTCCAGAATATCGGAACGGTGCGGTGTTGCGTTTTGTTCACGGTTTGTTAAAATAATATCAGAAAAAGCGGCACTGCTATGTCCACAGGCCGCCAAAATTAGAAAAGGGAGGAAACCACTATGACCACCGCATTGGCTATTCTTGGTTTTATCACTGTGGTCGCTATGATCGTTCTGATCATGACCAAGAAGCTGTCCCCGACCGTCGCACTGATTATCATCCCCATCATCACCGGCATCATCGCCTGCGCCTTTATGGTGACGGATCCGGAGAAGGCCCCCGGCGTTGTTGACTTCTGGGCCAACTTCAAGAAGCTGGGTGGATTCATCACCGGCTCCAAGGGCATCGGCTCCGTGGCTGCCACGGGCGTGATGTTCATCTTCTCCATCCTGTTCTTCGGCATCCTGACTGACGCAGGCACCTTCCGCCCCATCATCGGCGGCATCACCAAGCTGATGGGCACCGATCCCGTCAAGGTCTGCATCGGCACCGCCATCCTGGCCATGATCGTCCATCTGGACGGCTCCGGCGCCGTGACCTTCCTGATCTGCGTTCCCCCGCTGGTCCCCCTGTATGACGCGCTGAAGATGCGCCGCACCACCCTGGCCACCTGCGTGGCCCTGTCCGCCGGCGTTATGAACATCATGCCCTGGGGCGGCCCCACCATCCGCGCCGCCAAGGCCATGGGTGTTGAGAACGTCAACGATCTGTTCCTGCCCGTTCTGCCCGCCGTCATCGTGGGCCTGGTCTTCGTGCTGATCGTGGCCTTCCTGCTGGGCCGTGCCGAGAAGCGCCGCATCGGCGACGTGGCCGTTGCCGCCGCTGAGTACACCGCTGCCGAGCTGTCCGACGAGCAGAAGGCCCTGCTGCGTCCCAAGCTGTTCTGGGTCAACATCCTGCTGATCGTGGCTGCTATCGCCAGCCTGCTGTTCTCCGGCTTTGCCCCCGCCGTCGTCTTCATGTTCTTCTATGTTCTGGCTACCGTTATCAACTACCCGAACGTCAAGGACACCAAGGCCCGCGTGGACGCCCATGCCAAGAGTGCTCTGATGATGTGCTCCGTGCTGTTCGCCGCCGGCTGCTTCACCGGCATCATGAAGGAGACCGGAATGATCACCGAGATGGCTACCGCCCTGACCAAGATCATCCCCGAGTCCATGGGCAAGCTGTTCCCCGCCATCGTGGGCGTCATCTCCATGCCCGCTTCCCTGCTGTTCGACCCCGACTCCTTCTACTTCGGCGTGCTGCCCGTCCTGGCCGAGACCTCTTCCCGCTTTGGCGTGGAGGCCATGAGCGTGGGCCGTGCCGCTATCCTGGGCCAGATGACCACCGGTTTCCCTGTCTCCCCGCTGACCCCCGCCACCTTCCTGCTGCTGGGCCTGGCCGGCGTGGATCTGGGCGACCACCAGAAGCACACCATCCCCTGGGCCTTTGCCGCTACCATCGTGATGCTGATTGTCTCCATCGTCATCGGCGCCGTCATGATCTGAGCTGTACATTGATAACTGCAAACTGACTGGAATTAGAGAGGAGCACTGTCTATGAAAACGATTCGCATCGGTTCCGGCGCCGGCTATGCAGGCGACCGTCTGGAGCCCTCCCTCGAGCTGATCGAAAAGGGCAACCTGGATTACATCAGCTACGAGTGTCTGGCTGAGCGCACCATCGCCATCGGCCAGCAGGCCAAGCTGGCAGACCCCAACAAGGGCTACAACGGCCTGCTGGAGCACCGCATGGAGAAGGCTCTGCCTCTGGCCTGGGAGCACAAGGTGAAGATCATCACCAACATGGGCTCCGCCAATCCCGAGGCCGCCGCCCGCAAGTGCGTGGAGATCGCCCGCAAGCACGGTCTGACCGGCATGAAGATCGCCTGCGTCACCGGCGACGATATCCTGCCCATCATTGACCGCTATGCCGACACCGAGGTGTGGGAGACCCACGAGCCCCTGAGCAAGCTGCCCGGCAAGGTCGTGTCCGCCAACGCCTATCTGGGCGTGGAGGGCATCGTCAAGGCCCTGCAGCAGGGCGCCGACGTGGTCATCACCGGCCGCGTGTCCGACCCCGCCATCTTCATGGCCCCCATGATCTATGAGTTCGGCTGGAAAGAGGACGACTGGGATCTGCTGGGCAAGGGCACCATGGTCGGCCACCTGCTGGAGTGCGGCGGCCAGGTCACCGGCGGCTACTTCGCCGAGCCCGGCAAGAAGGACGTGCCCGGCGTGGGCCACCTGGGCTTCCCCCTGGTGGAGATCGCCGAGGACGGCAGCTTCTTCATCACCAAGGTCCCCGGCTCCGGCGGCATGGTCACTCCCGACACCTGCGCCGAGCAGATCTGCTACGAGATCCACGATCCCGAGAACTATCTGACCCCCGACGTGGTGGCCAACTTCAAGCAGGTCAAGTTCGTGCAGGACGGCCCGGACAAGGTGGTCGTCTCCGGCGCCACCGGCAAGCCCCGCACCAGCACCTTCAAGTGCTCCATCGGCTATAAGGACTGCTTCATCGGCGACGGTGAGATCTCCTACGGCGGCCCCGGCTGCCTGGAGCGCGCCAAGCTGGCCCTGGAGATCGTCAAGGAGCGCCTGGAGCTGGTCGCTCCCGGCAAGTTCGACGAGATGAAGTACGATCTCATCGGCTGCAACAGCATCTACTGGAATCCCGATTTCCAGTACAATGAGCCCAGCGAGGTCCGCGTCCGCGTGGCCGGCCGCGCCACCACCAAGGCGGTTGCCGATCTGGTCCCCAACGAGGTGGAGGCCCTGTACACCAACGGCCCCGCCGGCGGCTGCGGCGCTGTGAAGCGCACCCGCGAGATCGTCTCCGTGGCGTCCATTCTGATCAACCGCGAGGACGTCCATCCCGCCGTCCAGGTCTACACCGTTTGAGAAAGGAGCGAGGAATACCATGAAACTCTGGGAAATCGCCCACAGCCGTACCGGCGATAAGGGCAATATCTCCAACGTCTCTCTGATCGCCTATGATCCCAAGGATTTTGAGATGCTGAAGGAAAAGGTCACCTGCGAGAAGGTGAAGGAGCACTTCAAGGGCATCGTCAAGGGTGAGGTAGTCCGCTATGAGCTGCCCAACATCTGCGCGCTGAACTTCGTCATGTACGCTGCTCTGGGCGGCGGCGTGACTCGCTCCCTGTCCGTGGATATGCACGGCAAGGGCCTCAGCTCCTATCTGCTGAACATGGAGATCTAATCGATCGACTGATATGCAAAAATGGCGCCGCAGCACTGCTGCGGCGCCGTTTTTTGTTTGCAATGATATAGACCCGGCGGGGCTCGATGGAGGCGGTGCGGCGGTCAGCGGGCGTTGGCCCCTGCATCGACCATGATCTCCGCCGTTCTGACGGCAATATCCACCAGCTCCGCGTCCGACAGCTCCATGACCGTACCCCCTGCGGAGGGGACGGAGTCCATCCGGCTCACCAGCGTCCCGGCGGCGACATCCACCGTGCAGGAGATCCGCAGACCGTCCACGGCGCCAGTGACGG
Source organism: Oscillospiraceae bacterium (assembly GCA_017427645.1). Classification (GTDB taxonomy): domain Bacteria; phylum Bacillota; class Clostridia; order Oscillospirales; family Oscillospiraceae; genus Vescimonas. Next base: position 10,141 of record JAFRSI010000015.1, read on the forward strand.
ATTGGCCGCTGCTCACCGTGAACTGCATGGACAGCTTGTTCTTTTCAGTGTCCGCCCAGTCTGCGCTGCCCTCGATCCCCACGCCGGAGAACTTTTCGCCCCAAAAGGCGGGGTCGGCAAAGTACAGGCTGCCGTGATCCGGGTCCCAGTCCAGCATATCCGCGTCGTATCCGCGGATGATGTAGCGGCTGCCGTTTGGCTCGTAGGATGGGACGGTCCCTGCCGCCTCGTTCTCCTCCGTCTGCTCCGTCATTTCAGCAAGCTTGTTCCGCAGTTCATACAGGGTGCTTTGGATCCTGTCGATCCGCTGCAAGGTACCGCTGTCACTGTTGAACATATTCGTTGCCAGCCGATCCACCATAATAAGCAGGGCCGCCTGCAGGCCCACGACGACTACCAGCAGCAGACTGATGATAACGCACCATTTCTTTGACATCAGATTTACCCCCTGTCTGTTTATATTCGGTTCGGCTATTGAATGGGTTTTTGGCTATTCGTCGAAGACGACCTGGATCTGCTGGAGATCGGCGGTCATGGCCTGATAAGCTGCCTCCGTTTCGGCGGTACACTGCACGTCCGAGGAATAGGTCAACATGACATTTACCCCCTCATCGTTCTTCAAAATTTTGCCGGGCATATCCAGTTCAAATGACTCCGGCAGCGTTTCGCGTCCCCAATTCATGTTGAACAGCTTTCCGCCGAAGCGCTCCCCGGTATATTCGTCCACGGGATTATTCTCCCGGACTTGGGAACTGTAGACAGTGATGCTGCTGGACCAAACGGCTACGTCCCATTTGCCGGCCCAGGACGCCGGCAGGACCACCGTGCAGTTGAGCGCCGGGACCTCCTCGCTCCAGATACGGATGCTGTTGCGCCGGGTCATCGTCTCCACAAAAGCGCGGATCGGCTCCGGCTGCTCCTCCTCTTTCGCCGTGACGATCACCACGCTCTTTGTCACCGGATCGTAGGCGCGGAACTGCCCGTCCAGGTTGTTCCAGGCCATCCGTCCGTCGATCCAGGGATAGAAAGCGTAGAACAGTTCGGCGTCCACCTCCGTCACGAGTGTGGCCTCTCCTGTATCCAAATCCAGGTCCACCATCGTGCTGCCGTCCAGGAAGAACAGCTCGTTCCGGGGCCAGACGTAGGAGAGGTCGTCCTCTCGGCTGACCTGGCCCTTATAGGCGAAATACAGCTTGTCCAGCGTCTTGTCGGAGGTATACAGCACGGCCTGCCGCTCACCGTCCAGACCGCTGCGCCAGAGCTCGCCCTTCTCCGTGGCATAGAGCAGGGTGTTGCCGAAGTTCCAGGCAAAGCTGCGGACGGGATCCTTCGAAATCCGGGTGATCTCCCCGGTCTCCCTGTTCTTCACGTACAGGATGCCCGTTTCCAGATCCCGGTCCGCCCGGACCACGTCCTTGGCCCAGTAGTCCTCGCCGGCTTCGTAATCGTCAAAGGGGAAGTAGCGGTTTGCGTAGTCGTAGTCGTCGTTCCGGATGACCCAGGGTTCTATGTCCTGTTCCGGGGTGGCGGGGGCCGCCTTTCCGCCGCAGGCGGCCAGGACCAGCAGGACCAGCGCCGCCGGGAGCAGGGACAGAATTCGTTTCTTCATCTTCTTTTCCTCCTTATCACAGGACCAGTGTCAGGGCCAGCAGGGCGCTGAACGCCAGCAGGCCGTAGGCGACGATGCGCAGCCCCAGAAAATCGTCTCTCATGTTCATCCCTCCCGGCAGCATGTGTGCCCGTTCTGATATACCATACGAGCCAGCCGCCGATGTGCAACGGTTTTTTGTAAATATAATAGGAGACCGCCCCACGGGCGGTCTCCTATTGGGAAATCCAAATGACTTGTTGTCAGAAATCGGGCGTGACGCCCAGTTCGGTGATAAGGCGGTTGTATGCAGCCTCCATGGCATCGATGAAGTCTTGATCAGTAGACCCCCCATAACAGAAAATGACACGGTCAGCCAAATGATCGACAGGATCTCCGATTGGTAGCTTGTGTTTTTCGCGTACATAATCCAAATAATCCGATACGCTTCCCTCGCTGTCATCTTTCATTACAGTATATATGAGACAATAAACGGTTGGGTCTTCGGTGATAATATACCCTGTAACCTCATTGATAGGAGCCTTCATGCCAAACGATTCACGATCCTGCAGCAGAGAACAGCCTTGCTGAATAAAGATACCCGAGTCAGCAAAGTAATCCCTTAGCTGCTGAGCGCTCCAATCAGAGAGGTGTTCGGGGTAACTGGTCAGGTCTACGTCTTTGAGGCTATACAAGCCGCTCCCTGTGTTGTACTTGATCTCCAGGTTCAATGCAAAGACTTTCGTATCCCTCTCAGATACATTTTCCCCGAAGACATATACAGTTGTGCCAGCTTTTTCAATAAACCAAACGATTTGATGCGCTTCTCGACCACGCTTGGAGATGAGAGTTGCCGGTGTCCCAAATATGGTAAAGTAGGAAATATCACTATCCTCTGTATCAATATTATCACTTGTACCGATGGTGAAAGTGGCCGCTGCAAAGAGACGCCCGCCATCAGGACCACGGTATTCGAGATTCTTTTCAATGTAGCTATCGGTTGACTTGTAGAGCGAAAAATCATCCGGGAGCCAATTCGCTTGAAGCGTGATACTGTCAAAAACCGTTTTTCGCTCGTCTGGTTGAGAGGGATCGTAATCGGGAGGGATTGGCGCGACAATCTCCGTGTGGTCCTTGAACGTGTTGACGATCCAGGTGTTCGTGGCCGTGCGGATGGCGGGGGAGGCCGCGTAGGCCACGGCGAAGGTCACCATCAGAACGGCGACGATGACGGCCACCCGGCCAGCGACGCGCAGCGTGATGCGGCCGGAGCGGTGGAGCTGCCCCTTCCGGTATCCCCGCCGGATCAGCCGCCGGCACTTCTGATCCAGCGACCTCGGCACGGCGGCGCCGGGGTCCGCCCGCAGCCGCTCATTCTCCGCCAGGGCGGCCTGTCCCTGGGCGGTGCGCACCGCCTCCATCATGCGTTCCAGCAGCGCGTCCTCATACCGGTCCCGAATGGCCTCATAGCTGTTCATCCAGCGCGCCTCCTTCCTTTAATAGCCCCATGACCCGCCGCCGGGCACGGGTCAGCTTCATGCGCACGCTGGCCGGCTGGCAGTCCAGATATTCCGCCAGCTCCGCGTCCGAGGCGCCTGCCAGGTACTTCCGTTCCAGCAGGAAGCGCTGCTCCTCCGTCAGAGCGGGCCAGACGGATTTGATCCGCGCCAGATCGTCCCGGAGCATGGCGGCCTCCTCCACGGAATCCTCCCGGGAGGGCAGCAGATGCAGGTCGTCCAGCGACAGGGGGGAGATGCGCTTATCCTCCACGGCCCGGCTGCGGACAGCGTCGATGGCGGTGTTCCTGATAGTAGAGACGATGTAGGAGGCCAAAGCGCAACGGGGCATGGTCTGCAGGGTGTCCGTGCTGCGGATCAGCTTCACCAGGCCGTCCTGGACCACATCCTCCGCCGCCTCCTGGGTGGAGACGTATTTTCGCGCCGTGGCGAACATCAGGGCGCTGAACTCCTCATACATATCGGTGACGAAGTCCCTTTCGGCCTGTGTGCTCAGCATGGGCAGAACGAACGAGAGCATAGGATCCCTCCCTTCCGCAGTTTCTTTCTTCACCTATATCATACGGGCACGGGGCGAAAATGCAACAGAAAAAGGAAATAATTCGTGAAAGAGCAAGGAGCGGAAAAAGAAGCACGCCGTTTTTCCGGCGTGCTTTGATCGTTTATTCCCGCCCGGCCAGGCAGAAGGGCAGCTCCATCCGGTGGGCCTCCAGCAGCGCCCGATCCCGCAGGATCTCCCGGGCCGGCCCGTCGGCGGCGATCCGCCCCTGAGACAGGAGGATCACCCGGTCACAGGTGTCCAAAATCATGTCCAGATCATGGGAGGCGATGAGCCGTGTCTGGGACAGGGAGCAGATGGTGTTGATGACGATCCGGCGGTTGTAGGGGTCCAGGGCGGAGGTGGGCTCGTCCATCAGGATCACCTCCGGCTCCATGGCCAGAACGGTGGCGATGGCCGCCATGCGCTTTTCTCCGCCGGAGATCTTGTGGTTGTGGCGGTGCTTCAGTGCCGTCAGCCCCAATTGCTCCAGCACGGCGTCCACCCGCTGCTCCGTCTCCTCCCGGCTGACGCCGTAGTTCAGCGGGGCGAAGATCATGTCCTCGTAGACGGTGGGCATGAACATCTGGTGGTCGGAATTCTGCAGCACGAAGCCCAGCCTGCGCCGGATCTCCGGCAGAGTGGCTTTGGAGACGGCCAGACCGTCCACCAGGATCTCGCCCTGGCCCTGCAGCAGCCCCAGCAGCAGCTTCATCAGCGTGGACTTGCCGGCGCCGTTGGCGCCGATCAGCCCTACGGACTCCCCGGCGTCGATCCGGAAGGAGAGATCCTGCAGGACGGGGGTATCTTTTTCATAGGAAAACGAGACGTTGCGAAATTCGATCATGGGATCACCTCACAAGCAAGCGGCCCAGCAGCTCGGCCACGTTCACAAAGCGCAGCAGCGCGAAAACGGCGATGCAGCACACCAGATATGCGCCGTCGGCGGGGCGGAAGGGGTTGACCGCCGCGTAGTGGAAGTGGCCGTGGTAGCCCCGCAGCAGCATGCTGGCGTAGAGCTCCTGGGCCCGGTCCATGCTGCGCAGCAGCAGCTGCCCCAGGAAGGAACCCCAGGCGGAGATGTGGATCCCCTTCTGGCCGGGGGCGCGGAGCCGATAGGCGTCGGTCATGATGGAGACCTCCTCCGTCATGACGCCCACGTAGCGGTAGGTCAGCAGCAGCAGCGTCACCAGCAGGGAGGGGACGTGCAGACGCCGCAGGGCGGCGCAGAGACTGTCGATGGGCGTGGCGGCGATCAGCAGAAAGGAGGCGGTCAGACACAGGACGCCCTTGACCATGAGACTGAGCATGGAGATCACGCCGCCGGAGACGGGGACGGTGCCCAGATACAGGAGGGGCGAGCGGTCAAAGAAGGGGTTGAACAGGCCCACCGCCATCACCAGAGGCAGCACGATGCGCAGCTTGTGGAAGCAGGTGCGCGCCGGGATGCCGCTGAGCTGGAACAGCAGCACGGGATAGAGGGCCATGACGGCCAGTCCGCTGAGCTGGTACTTGCCGAAGGACACCACAGTAAAAATGTATGCAATTGTCACCAGCAGCTTGGCAATGGGGTGGAGGCGGTGGATCGGTGACTGCCGGGCCGCCAGCTCGTCCATCTCCGCCAGGGCGGACAGGGCCTGTTCCGATTTGTTCATGGTGCTCTCCTGGAAACACGGATAAGGGGCATCGTACGATGCCCCTTGCCATCCGATGGATCATACGGTTTTATCCGGCCGCGGTCTTCCTCTTTCGGAAGAAGCCGCCGGCCAGGCAGATGAGTACGGCCACGCCCGCCACCATCACCGATCCCACGATACCGGAGACCGTGGTGCCTACGGGGGTGTCGTTGTCGGCAAAGGCGTAGTCCGGCAGGAAGGCGGTGGCCTCCTGGATGGAGCCGGCCTTGTCGGCCGCGTCGCTGGAGACGCCGTAGTCCTCCTCGTCCAGGCCCATATTCTGGGAGTAGCCCGCATCCTCATTGCCGAACAGAGCCCATTCCAGGCCGTCGGGGTTGCTGCTGGCCAGCAGGCTCAGCCCGCCGCCCACCACCAGCACCAGTACGGCCAGCACGGCAATGGTGCTCTTCAGGGAGCGTTTGGCCGCGCCCGGGGCGGGATCCACGTCCCGCAGCAGCTGGGGCCGGGACTCATAGACGAACAGCAGCACGGCGGAGGTGATGAGGCCCTCCACCAGGCCGATGGCCAGATGGATGGGCTGCATCAGGGCGCAGAAAGCGCCGAAGGGCAGCTCGGTGATCCCGGAGAGGCTGGTCTCCAGCACCACGGAGAAGGCGCCCAGCTGCAGCGTGACGATGCAGCCGATGATGGAGGCAGCGATGATGCGGGCCCGCTGGGCGCTCTTGCCGCTGCCGAACCAGCGGCCGGTCTGGATGGGCCGCCAGATGAGATAATAGCCGACGAAACAGCCGTAGAAGGCCATATTCCACACGTTGGCGCCCAGAGCCAGCAGGCCGCCGTCGGCAAAGAAGAGGCATTGTATGGCCAGGATCACGATCATGGACAGGAAGCCGGCCTGTGGCCCCAACAGGGCCGAGAGCAGCATGCCGCCGCACATATGGCCGGAGGAGCCGGTGCCGGGGATGGTGTAATTGATCATCTGCCCGGCGAAGACCAGGGCGGCGGTGACCGCCATGGTAGGCAGCTTCTGCGGCTCGTCGTCCTTTCTCAATTTGTGGATGGAGATGCCGGCGGTCACGCCGGAGGCGGCGTACATGGTAGCCGCTACGGCCGGCGCCAGCAGCGCGTCTGCCATATGCATGAAAAGACCCCCTTGATGTATTGATTTAGCCGATAAAACCATAGCATGGGGAAAACGGGCGCACAAGCCCCCCCGGGGGTTGTTTTTTCAAAAAAACGCCAAAACGGAGAAAAAGAGCGTTCCTCTCCCCGAGCGGCGGCGGAAATGGGGATTGATTTCTGTCGGGGAAATGTCCTATAATTGTCAGGAGAAAACAGTCGAATGGCGCGCTGTTTTCTATATTTCCGAAATGAGGTCTATCCATGGAAACGACGTCCCCCTATCGGCAGCGAGAGCATTTGGAGTATCCCCGCCTGACCATGTTCCAGATGGTGCAGCGGATGGCCGAGCAGTACCCGGAGGAGCCGGCCTATGAGTTTTACGGCAGAAAGGTCAGCTACCGGGCCTTTCTGGAGCGGATCGAACGGGCGGCCCGGGCCTTCGTGGCCGCGGGGATCGGCCCGGGGGACGCGGTCACTATCTGCATGCCCAACACCCCCCAGGCGCTGGACTGCTTTTACGCCATCAATCGAATCGGCGCCGTGGCCAATATGGTGCACCCGCTGTCTGCCCGCAGCGAGATCAGTTATTATCTGAATCTGTCCGGCAGCAGGATGATGCTGACGGTGGATCTGTTCTACGAGAAGGCGGTGGAGGCGCTGGCGGAGGTGGATCACCCCGTCACGATCCTGACGGCCCGGATGCAGGAGGAGCTGCCGCCCCACCTGGCGGCGTTGTATCTGCTGAAAAAGGGGAAGGATTACCTGCGCTTTCCCCGGGACCCCCATCTGCTGTGGTCCCGGTTCCTGAAAGCGGGGCGGGCGGACATCGCTCTGCCGGAGATCGTCTTCGACGAAAAGCGCACCGCCGTGATCCTCTACAGCGGCGGCACCAGCGGCAGGCCCAAGGGCATCTGCCTCAGCGATCTGAATTTCAACGCCTGTGCCATGCAGGCCCGGGAGGCCATCGGCATGGAATTCCGCACGGGGCTGAAAATGCTCAGCTGCATGCCCCTGTTCCACGGCTTCGGCCTGGGCATCAACCTGCATACGGTGCTGATCCACGGGGCATGCTGTATCCTGATGCCCACCTTTACCGGCAAGACCTACGCGCAGATGCTCCTGAAGAAAAAGCCCAACTTCATCGCCGGCGTGCCCACGATCTTCAACGCCCTGCTCCACATCCCGGAGCTGGAGCACGCGGATCTGAGCTTTTTGATGGGTATGTTCTGCGGCGGCGATTCCCTGTCCGTGGAGCTGAAAAAGAAGATCGACGCCTTTTTGGCGGCGCACAACGCCGCCATTCAGGTGCGGGAGGGCTACGGCCTGACCGAGTGCGTCACCGCCAGCTGCCTGACGCCCCGGGATACCAGCCGGGAGGGCAGCATCGGCATCCCCTTCCCGGACACGGTCTACGCCATCGTCCAGCCGGACACCGACAACGTGATGCCGGACGGGGAGGAGGGCGAGATCATCCTGCGGGGGCCCACGGTGATGCTGGGCTATCTCAACGACCCGGAGGAGACCGGGCGCACCCTGCGCACCCTGGCCGACGGCAACGTGTGGCTCTATACCGGCGATCTGGGCCATATGGACGCCGACGGGTACGTCTATTTCCACCAGCGG
>JAFRSI010000016.1 GCA_017427645.1 Oscillospiraceae bacterium
CCATGCAGGACCTGCCGTGTACGGCACCCTGGCTCTGAAGGGCTTTTTCCCCTATGAGGAGCTGAAGACCCTGAACCGACCGGGTACCCGCCTGCCCAGCCACTGTGACCGCAATAAGACCCCCGGCGTTGATATGACCACAGGCTCCCTGGGGCAGGGCGCCTCACTTGCCGCCGGTATGGCCCTTGGGGACAAGCTGCGGGACAGGGACAGCCGCGTTTTCCTGATCCTGGGAGACGGGGAAAGCAACGAAGGCCAGGTTTGGGAGGCGCTGGCTTTTGCCTGCGCCAAAAAGCTTGGAAACCTGGTCGTTCTGCTGGACTGGAACAAGCGGCAGTTGGACGGCTGGACCCAGGACGTCTACCCCATGGGGGACTTTGTTCAGAAGCTGCAGGCTTTCGGCTTTGACACCGTGAAGGTAAACGGCAACGACATCGATGAGCTGGTCCCGGCTCTGGAACGCACCAGAGCCGGCGGTGAACGGCCCTATGCCATTGTTCTGGACACGGTGAAGGGCGCAGGCGTGCAGGAGGTGGCCGAAAAGGTTATGAACCACAGCCTGCCGGTGAGCGATGAGCAGTACGAGCGCTGGACCAAGGCGTTGGAGGCTGAAAAACAGGCCTGGGAGGTGGAAGCATGAAGATCGTATATGACGGCAGCATGGATCCCCGCCTCTGCAAGAGCGTGCTGGGGGAGACCATCCCTGCCTTGGCTGCGGAGGACCCTGACTTTATCTATCTGGATGCTGACCTGATGAACTGCATCGGCACCGCCAAGTGGGCCGTTGCCAATCCAGACCGCGCGATCAACTGCGGCATTGCTGAGGCCAACATGATCGGCGTGGCCTGCGGCCTGGCCGCTGCGGGCTTCAAGCCTATGGTGCATACCTTCGGACCCTTTGCCTCCCGCCGCTGCTACGACCAACTTTTCCTCTCGGCTGGCTACGCGAAAAACGACATCACCATAATCGGAACCGACCCAGGAGTCACCGCCGCCATGAACGGTGGAACACACATGCCCTTTGAGGACATGGCGCTTTACCGGGCCATTCCCGGCGCCACCGTGATCGACGTTACCGACCCAACCATGCTCATAAGCGTCCTGCGCCAGAGCAAGGATCGGCCGGGGGTGAAGTACATCCGCGTGGGACGTAAGAGCTATGCCAAGGTTTATGCGGAGGGAAGCGAGCTGCCCATCGGCAAGGCCGTCACGCTGCGGGAAGGCACGGATGTTGTGATCTTCGCCTGCGGCATTCTGGTCCACGAGGCCATGCAGGCCGCCAAGATCCTGGCGGAAGAGGGCATCAGCGCCGCGGTGGTGGACTGCTTTACCGTGAAACCCCTGGATGAGGAGGCTGTGCTGGCCTGGGCCGGAAGGACCGGCGCCGTGGTCACAGCGGAAAACCACAACCGGATCGGCGGACTTACTTCTGCTGTGAGCGAGCTGCTGGCCCGCCGCTGCCCCACACCGCTGGAGGCGGTGGCTGTGGAGGATTGCTTCGGCGAGGTGGGTCCCCAGGGCTATCTGCAGCAGCGCTTCGGCCTCACAGCGGAGCATGTGACCCGTGCTGCGCGGGAGGCCGTGAAGAGGA
>JAFRSI010000135.1 GCA_017427645.1 Oscillospiraceae bacterium
GAACACCATGCCCACCCGGCGGCGGATCTCCAGCAGCAGGGCCTCGTCCTTCGTGTCCATCCCGTCCACCCATACGCTGCCGCCGGAGGGCAGCAGCACGGCGTTGAAGTGCTTGGCCAGGGTGGATTTGCCGGAGCCGTTGTGCCCCAGGACGGCCACGAAGCTCCCCTTCTCGATCCGCAGGTCCACGCCCCGCAGAGCCGGGAAGTTTCGGTGTCCCTCCTCTAACGGGTAGGTAAAGCTCAATTCTTTCGTCTCGATCATCTATCGTTCCTCACAGGTACGGGTAGGTTTCTTCAAAATCAGCCACAGCAGCCAGCCCAGCATGGCCCCCACGGTATTGAGTACCAGGTCGTCCACGTCGAAGGATCGTCCGATGTGGATCTGCCAGCACTCAATGGTGGCTGTGATGGCCGCTCCGATGATCAGCGCCTTCCACCAGCGGCTGCGGCGCCACAGCACCGCCGGGAAAAAGCCGAAGGGGATGAACATGATCACGTTGGCCGCAAAAATCGTCAAGCTGTACCGGAGGGTCTGCAGCAAATGCAGATTCGTGCCCCCCCGGCGGAAGAAGGGGCCGTCATACCCCTTGCGGAGTACCGTGAGCAGGTCAAACTCCGGGGGCAGCAGCGTCAGCACCGCCATGCCGCCGCAGTAGGCCACGAAAGCCAGCAGCAGCCACTCCCGGCTCGAAGGGCTCACCAGACCCAGCCGGGCAAGCCGCCGGCGGCGCAGGGGCAGCAGTGCCGCCCAAAAAGCGGCAAACAGCACCATTCCCGGGAGCATGCTCCGCAGAAAGTCGAGAATCAGCCGGATCATTCTCCGCTCACCCATCGGCCGGCGGCGCCGCAGGGCAGCGCCATACCGGAAGCGGTGCAGGGCAGGCCCAGCTCGTCCCAGGTCACCTTTCCGCCGAAGCGGCGGCCCACCAGCAGCTGCAGGATATATCCCAGCACAGAGGGGGCCAGCCCCGTGGTGTAGGAGTTCAGGATCACGAAAAGGGGCTTGTCGGAGAGGACCCTGGCGCACAGGCGCACGAAGGGATAGAGATTCTCCTCCAGCTTCCACACCTCGCCGCCGGGACCGCGGCCGTAGCTGGGCGGGTCCATGATGATGGCGTCGTACGTCTTGCCACGGCGGATCTCCCGCTCCACGAACTTGGCGCAGTCGTCCACGATCCAGCGGATGGGAGCGTCCTCCAGGCCGGAGCAGCGGGCGTTCTCCCTGGCCCAGGCCACCATGCCCTTGGCCGCGTCCACATGGCAGACGCTGGCGCCGGCCTTGGCGCAGGCCACGGTGGCGGCCCCGGTATAGGCAAACAGATTCAGCACGCGGATGGGGCGGTCCGCCCGGCGGATCTGCTCCATGGCAAAGTCCCAGTTCACCGCCTGCTCGGGGAACAGGCCCGTGTGCTTGAAGTTCATGGGCTTGACCTGGAAGGTCAGCTCCTTATAGCGGACAGGCCAGCTCTCCGGCACCTTTTTGCGGTCCCAGTGACCGCCGCCGGTGGAAGAGCGGCTGTATCGGGCGTCGGCACTGTGCCAGCGGGGATCCGCGTGATCCGTCTCCCAGATGGCCTGCGGATCCGGGCGCACCAGGATCTGACGATCCCACCGCTCCAGCTTTTCTCCGCCGCCGCAGTCCAGCAGCTCATAGTCCCGCCATCCCTCTGCAATCCACATGGATATCGATACCTCCGCATTCTAATTCAATTTATGATTATACTATACGGCAACCCCAATCGTCAACCGCTTCCTCCCCGGCGGAAATTGTTAATTTTTATCTGTTCAACGCAGCCGTTGTCTGATACAATGGAAGTGGAAAGGGGGCGTTCCCATGGCCAACAAAAAGCTGCGAATCCTCTATCTGGCACAAATGCTGACCGAGCAGAGCGACGAGGAGCATCCCGTGACGCTGCCGGAGATGCTGGAATACCTGGAGCGCTGCGGCATCAGCGCCGAGCGCAAGAGCGTCTACGACGACCTGGAGCTGCTGCGGACCTTCGGCATGGATATCATCTCCGTCCGGGGCAAGAGCTTCGGCTACTACCTGGGCCAGCGGGACTTCCAGCTGCCGGAGCTGAAGCTGCTTATTGACGTGGTCCAGGCCTCTCCCTTCCTGACCCAGCGCAAGAGTATGGAGCTGATCGGCAAGCTGGAGAAGCTGACCAGCTGCCCCCAGGCCCACCTGCTGCGCCGCCAGGTCTACGTGATGAACCGGGTGCGGACCAACAACGAGCGGCTCTATCTCACCGTGGACGGCATCAACACCGCCATCAACCTGAACCGGAAGATCTCCTTCCGCTACTTTGACTGGACCGCCGGCGGGAAAAAGGCCTTCCGCAGGGACGGGGCCCCCTATCTGGCCGATCCGGTGGCCCTGTGCGTGGATCGCCATTACTACCTGGTGGCTTACGACGGCGACCTGGGCGAGTACCGCCACTACCGGCTGGACCGCATGGAGAATCTGACCGTCACCGATCAGCCCCGCAGTCCCCTGCCGGGGAGCTTCGACCTGGGCAGCTACGTAAAGACCATCTTCGACATGTACAACGGTCCGACGGTCCGTGTGACGCTGCGCTTCCGGCGAAAGCTCACCAACGTGATCACCGACCGCTTCGGCACGGACGCCCATATCTGCGAGGACGGGCCGGATACCTTTTCCCTCACCGAGGCGGTGGAGGTGGGGCCCACCTTCTTCGGCTGGCTCTTCCAGCTGGGCACGGATGCGGAGATCCTGGGGCCGGAGTCGGTGCGGCAGGACTTTGCCGCCTACTGCCGACAGGTCCTGGCGCGATACGAAGCGTAAAAGCAGAGGCCGCAGCGAAGGAATCCGCTGCGGCCTCTGCTTTTCTCCGCCCTCTCAGACGGTGGCCTCCAGGGTGATGCGCTCCCGCCCCACCTGGACCCAGTGGACCTGCACCTGCTCGCCGGGCAGGGACGTGGCGCAGAAGCCCACCTTCCCCATGTGCCCCTCCACCGGGATCTCTCCGCCCAGGGCGGCGGCAAAGCGGCGGATGTAGTGCAGCAGCTCCCGGATCTTCCCCAGGGGCAGCTCCGTGGACAGATAATCGAAAAACTTATTCATAAACTCGTCTCCTTTCGGGGTGGTCTTTCCTTGGATCATCCCAAGTGTAACAAGACTACTGTCCCGAAATACGGTCTGTTCTCTGACTCCGACGGCTTTTCTCCCGCGTTTCTTCAACAAATCTTAAAGAACTCCCCCCTTGTGTCTTAATGCCAAACTCTCTATACTGAAGCCATACCAAGTGAGATCTCACCCAACTGATACGCCCCGGCGCTCCCCACGCGGCATTTTGCTTTCGCGCGGGGGCGCTGCGCCTGTCCGCACCCGGAAAGGAGTTCTCACATGGAAACGCTGAAAACCGTCAACTGGATCATCGGCATCGTCTTCTTCGTGTGCTATGCCCACCAGTTCCTCTATATCCCTCTGCAGTGGCTGCGGCGGGACCGTCCCCACGGAGCGGCGGCGGTCCACGACTACGCCGTGCTGATCTGCGCCCGGAACGAGAGCGCCGTTATCGGCGATCTGCTGGGCAGTCTCCGCGCCCAGACGTACGATCCGGCGCGGCTGCACGTGTTCGTGCTGGCCGACAACTGTACCGACGACACCGCCGCCATCGCCCGCGCCGCCGGCGCGACGGTGTACGAGCGCTTCAACCGCGCCCTGGTGGGCAAGGGCTACGCCCTGCGCTGTCTCATGGAGCATCTGCAGCAGGACTTCCCCGTCGGCTTCGACGGCTACTTCGTATTTGACGCGGACAACATCCTCTCCCCGGATTACGTAGAGCAGATGAACCGCACCTTCTCCGACGGGTACGATATCGTCACCAGCTATCGCAACTCCAAGAACTACGGCGACAACTGGCTCAGCGCCGGCTCCGGCCTGTGGTATCTGCGGGAGAGCCGCTATCTCAACCACGCCCGGCACAAGCTGGGCACCAGCTGCGCCGTGGGCGGCACCGGCTTCCTCTTCAGCCGCGCCGTGTCGGAGGAGCTGGGCCCCTGGCCCTTCCACAGCCTCATCGAGGACATCGAATTCTCCGTGGCGGAGATCACCGCCGGGCGGCGCATCGCCTTCTGCCCCGCCGCCGTGCTCTACGACGAGCAGCCCGTGGATCTGCGCC
>JAFRSI010000136.1 GCA_017427645.1 Oscillospiraceae bacterium
CATCCGGGACGCAGCCTGGATCTCCGTGCCCAGGATCCTGCCGGTGAAGCCCACCTTTGAGATGGGCGCCATCCTGCCCATCGGCATCATGTTCATCGTCACCGCGGTGGAGACCGTGGGCGACACCGCCGGCTGCATCGAGGGCGGCATGGGCCGGGAGGCCACGGACAGGGAGCTCTCCGGCGCCGTGACCTGCGACGGCCTGGGCTCCTCCTTTGCCGCCCTGTTCGGCGTGCTGCCCAACACCTCCTTCTCCCAGAACGTGGGCCTGGTGACCATGACCAAGGTGGTCAACCGCTTTGCCCTGTCCATGGGCGCCGTCTTCCTGGTGCTGTGCGGCCTGAGTCCCAAGCTGGCGGCCGTGGTGTCCATCATGCCCCAGTGCGTCCTGGGCGGCGCGGCGGTGATGATGTTCTCCACCATCGCCATCTCCGGCATCCAGCTCATCACCAAGTACGGTATCACCAACCGGATCATCACCATCGTATCCGTGGCCCTGGGCGTGGGCTACGGCCTGGGCGCCACGGCGGGCTCCATCGCCGGCCTGGGCCCCACGGTGAACCTGGTGTTCGGCGGCTCCGGCATCGTGCCGGCGGCCCTGCTGGCCATCGTGCTGAACCTGATCATCCCCAAGGGGGAGGAGGACCGTGCGGCGGAGGCCGCCGCGGCGGAGCTGGCCGCCAAAAAGGCGGAGAAGCTGGACGGGAACAAGTAAAAGCCATGCGAAAAGAAGCGGCGTCCCCGGTGCGGGGGCGCCGCTTTGACTGTCAAAATGGGATCGGAAACGGCTTTTTCTCACTCCCGCTCCCGGGCCTGCTGTCTGCGGGCCCGGTCGTTGGTGTCGATGCTGTTCCGGAACACCACGAACCGGTCGAAGAGGTACTCGGTGACGAAGTTGAGGACCATGTTCAGGGCCGTCACCAGGTACTCGTTCCACCCGGCCTCCGCCAGGTGGCTGCCCAGCAGGGTGGAGAGGGGGGTGAAGACGCAGTAGTAGCCCAGGACCTTGGCCATGGCCACAGGCACGTTGTTGGCGGACTGGAAGGTGAACTTCCGGTTCAGGGTGAAGTTCCAGATCACCGACAGCACCAGGGCGATGAGATACCGGGGCCAGTAGGGCAGGGGGGTGAGCTCGGTGAGCAGGGTAAAGGTGAGGAACTCGATGACGCCGGCGGAGATGGAGAAGCCGACGAATTTCAGCGTGCGGATGATCTCTTTCTTATCCATGGGGGTCTCCTTGTCGTTTGAGATGGGGGGGACGCGGACGGCGGGACACACAGGTCCCGCCCTACGGAGAAACGTCCCGTCGGCCTTGTAGGGGGCGGCGTCCCCGACGGCCTGACGGGGAATACGGATTGCCACGGGCACTTCGTGCCCTCGCAATGACAGGTGGGTTTGGCAGAAGGGGAGCGTTCAGCAGAAGCACCTGTCATTCCGAGACCAGTCCGCAGACTGGTCGTGGGAATCCGTCTGTCCGCCCGCGAGAGGAGCAGGATGGCCTGCATAATTGCCCGGGAGCGGCAGCGAAGCGGAAGCGGGTCCAGAACGCAGACGGCATACGACTTTGCTGCGATGACCGCCCACGATCCGTGATCGCGTGGGACACGGGAGCGACGAGCACCCACGCCCCAGCGCGAGGGAAGTTCTTAGAAACAGCGTTTCTAAGTGGCCCTTTTGGTGACTTTTGGGGCCATGGCCAAAAGTCACCCGCTCCCGCAGGAGCGGAACAGGCCCTGGGGGGATACGGATTGCCGCAGCCAGTGTGCGCACTGGCCTCGCAATGACAGGTGGGTTTGGCAGAAGTGTCTGTCATTTTATCCGCCGGGTGCCACTCATCCGGCGCTTCGCGCCACCTGTCCACGTCGTGTCAGCCGGTGCCCTGTCACTGTTCGTGCCAGGCCGCCGGGACACTTCCTTGATTTCACCTCGTTTCATCCGCCACCGGCGGCGCTTCGGTGAAATCCCCCTCAGGGGGAAGGCTTGGGGTTGCGCGGGGACGGGTTTTCTGCTACAATATTATAATGTGAAGATGTGCGCGCAGGTACGGGCGGAAGGCGTCCGGCAGAGAGCGGGAGAGCGTAAAACTGCTGCTCACACGCCTGCGGGCAAGTACGAGAGAACGGAGGCGAGTGCCATGAGACCGGAGTTCATCACCGTGGGCACGGTGGTAAACGCCCACGGCATCCGGGGCGAGGTGAAGGTGAATCCCCTGGGCTACGACCCGTCCTTCCTGACGGAGTTCGGGACCCTCTACATCGGCGGACAGCCGGTGGAGATCAAGGCTGCCCGGGTCCACAAGAACGTGGTCCTGCTGACCCTGCCCGGCGTGGAGGACATGGACGCGGCCCTGGCCCTGAAGGGAAAGACCGTGGCCATCCGCCGCACCGACGCGGCCCTGCCCGAGGGGGAGTTCTTCGACGAGGAGCTGGAGGGCATGACCGTCACCGACGCCGCCACCGGCGCGGAGATCGGCAAGCTGCGCCGGGTGCTCCACTACCCGGCCCACGACGTGTACGAGGTAGCCGGAGAGCGGGAGTACCTGATCCCCGCCGTGCCCGGCGTGTTTATCGCCGCAGTGGACGCCGACGCCGGCGCCATGGCCGTGCACATGCAGAAAGGACTGGCTGTCGATGAGGATTGATTTCATGACGCTGTTCCCCGACGCCATCGAGGCCATGATGGGCCAGTCCATCATCGGACGGGCCCGGGAGCGGGGCTATATCACGCTGGAGACCCACCAGATCCGGGATTTCACCACCAACAAGCAGATGCAGGTGGACGACTACCCCTACGGCGGCGGCCGCGGCGCCGTCATGCAGGCGGATCCGCTGTACCGCTGCTGGCAGCACGTCCGGGAGACCGCCGGGCCGGGCTATACCATCTACCTGTCCCCCTGCGGCCGGGTTTTCGACCAGCAGGTGGCCAAGGAGCTGTACGCCGCCCACGACCACATCATCCTGGTCTGCGGCCACTACGAGGGGGTGGACCAGCGTTTCCTGGACGAGTGCGTGGACGAGGAGCTCTCCATCGGCGACTTCGTGGTGACCGGCGGCGAGATCCCGGCCATGGCGGTGGCGGACTGCCTGTGCCGCATGGCGCCGGGGGTCCTGCCGGAGGAGAGCTGCTACACCGACGAGAGCCACTGGGACGGGCTGCTGGAGTATCCCCAGTACTCCCGGCCGGAGGTGTGGCACGACAGGGCGGTGCCGGCGGTGCTGCTCAGCGGCCACCACGGCAACGTGGCCGACTGGCGGAAAAAGGAGAGCTACAAGCGGACCATGATCCGGCGGCCGGACCTGTTCGCCCGGTTTGACGAGACCACCCTGACCACCAAGCACGACCGCAAGGTGCTGGCCCAGGCCAGGGCCGAGCTGGCGGCGGAGCGCGGCGAGGCGGAGGCGCAGGACGGGGCGCAATGACGCCCCGCAGGGGGGAGGCGGGGAAAGTCACCCGCTCCCGGGGGTGCGGAACCAGCCCCACATTTCAGAGAGGTTTCGCGCTTGCCAGCGCGACCCCATTTTGGCCGCGGCCCCAAAATGGGGGAAAAGGGCCGCCAAAGGGAGGGGATTCCGATTTCCCCTCCCTTTGGGATCCCACCCTTGAAACGGCCAAAGAAGGACACCGCTGCGGCGGTTTCCTCCTTTGGATGTCACCTTTCCGGGGGTTCTCCGGGGGTGCGGAACGGGCCCCGGAGAATACGGATTGCCGCGGGCCCTTCGTGCCCGCGCAATGACAGGTGAGTTTGGCAAAAGGGAAGCGTCTGGCAGAACCGTCTGTCATTCCGAGCCGGTGACCGATGTCACCGGCGTGGGAATCCGTCGGTCCGCCCGCGAGAGGAGTAAGAGGTTTGCATAATTGCCTGGGAGCGGCAGCGAAGCGGCAGCGGGTCCGGAACGCAGACGGCATACGACTTTGCTGCGATGACCGCCCACGAACCGTGATCGCGTGGAGCCCGGGAGCGACGAGCAACACGCCACAGCGCGCCAGGAGGGACCGGGGACCGCAAAAGGGGCCCCCGCCGCAGCCCAGCGAAGCGGGTGCGGTGGGGAGAGGAGGCGGAACGGAACGAGCAAGCCGTCGCGCGTGCGCGGCGGCGCGGGATGTGAAGTCTCCGCCGACGACAGGCGGCGTTTTTGGGTACTTTCTTCGCTGATGAAGAAAGTCACCCGCTCCCGCAGGAGCGGAACGAGCCCTGTGACACCTCATCCGGCGTATGCCCCTCATCCGCCTCGCTGACGCTCGGCACCTTCCCCCCCCAGGGGGAAGGCCTGCGGCGGGACACATGGGTCCCGCCCTACGAAAAACAACGCCCCATCCGCCTTGCAGGGGTCGGCGTCCCCGACGCCCCGGTGGGAGGCGAAAAACAGGGGCGGACAGAGTCGTCCGCCCCTACGGAGAATACGTCTCTGTCGACTGCGTAGGGGCGGACCTGCGTGTCCGCCCGGCGGGGGCGCAGAGGCTTGCGGCGGGACACATGGGTCCCGCCCTGCGGAGGAGGCGGGGCCGTCAGCCTTTGCAGGGGGCGGCGCTGTCACCGCTTGTCCTACCATATGCGTCGCACCGGCCCGGTATGACTGACATGCCGGGCCGGTTTTGCGTCCGGGCGGGCGCCGGGGCGCGAAAGACCGTGAAAAATCACCAAAAAAAGGGAGAAAATTTTTACTTTTCGCCCAATTTCACCTTGACTTTTGGGGCAAATTCGTGTATCATAATTTGTGTTGTAAAGGCATATAACTTTACAGAAAGGGGGACTACCGTGAAAAACCAAACGTTTCGCATGACCATGCTGTACGATTTCTACGGCGAGATCCTCACCGAACGGCAGAGGGAGTTCTTCGACCTCTATTACAACGAGGACCTGTCTCTGGGTGAGATCGCCGAGAACTACGGCATCTCCCGCCAGGGTGTGAGAGATGTGATCGTCCGGGCCGAGGCCGTCATGACCGAGATCGAGGACAAGACCGGCATCATCAAGCGCTTCATGGGCCGCAAGGACAAGCTGGACGCCATCGAGGACGCCGCCCGGCAGATCAAGGAGATGAACGTCCGCCGGTTCGAGAACCCGGAGCTGGAGCGTCTGGCCGACGTGATCGCCAGGAACGCCGCGGCGCTGAAGGAGTGACCCATGGCCTTTGAGGGACTGAGCGAAAAACTCAACGCCGCGTTCAAGCGGCTGCGGGGCAAGGGGCGCCTCACCGAGGCCGACGTCCGCGCCGGCATGCGGGAGGTCCGCCTGGCGCTGCTGGAGGCCGACGTCAGCTACAAGGTGGTCAAGGACTTCATCGCCAAGGTCACCGAACGCTGCGTGGGCGCCGACGTGCTGGAGAGCCTGACGCCCGGTCAGCAGATCGTCAAGATCGTCAACGAGGAGCTCACCGCCCTGATGGGCGGCACCAACGCCCGGCTGACCATGGCCTCCAGGGGCCCCACCGTGGTGATGATGGTGGGCCTGCAGGGCGCCGGCAAAACCACCAACGTGGCCAAGCTGGCCGCCTTCATGCGCCGCCAGTTCGGCAAGCGGCCCCTGCTGGCCGCCTGCGACGTGTACCGTCCCGCTGCCATCACCCAGCTGCAGGTGGTGGGCAGACAGGTGGACGTCCCCGTCTTTGAGATGGGGCAGGGGGACCCGGTGGAGATCGCCAGAGAGGCGGTGCGCTACGCCAGGGACCACGGCAACGACATGGTGTTCCTGGACACCGCCGGCCGCCTCCACATCGACGAGGCGCTGATGGACGAGCTCAAATCCATCAAGAAGGCCGTCATGCCCAACGAGATCCTGCTGGTGGTGGACGCCATGACCGGCCAGGACGCCGTCAACGCCGCCACCGCCTTTGACGAGGCCCTGGGCATCGACGGCGTGGTGCTGACCAAGCTGGACGGCGACGCCCGCGGCGGCGCAGCCCTGTCCATCCGGGCGGCCACCGGCAAGCCCATCAAGTTCGTGGGCACCGGCGAAAAGCTGGATATGATCGAGGTGTTCCACCCCGACCGCATGGCCTCCCGCATCCTGGGCATGGGCGACATGCTCAGCTTCATCGAGAAGGCCGAGCAGCAGTACGACGAGAAGCAGGCCGCCAAGCTGGAGGAGAAGCTCCGCAAGAACCGCCTGACCCTCACCGACTATCTGGAGCAGATGGAGCAGCTCCAGGGCATGGGCGACCTGAGCCAGATCGCCTCCATGCTGCCGGGGAACATGGCCAAGGGCTTCGACCCCAGCCAGGTGGACCCCAGGCAGTTCGCCCGCAGCAAGGCCATCATCCAGTCCATGACTCCGCTGGAGCGGGAGAATCCCCAGGTGCTCAACGCCAGCCGCAAGCGGCGCATCGCCGCGGGCTGCGGCCTGGAGGTGGTGGACGTGAACCGGCTGCTGAAATCCTTTGAGATGCTCCAGCAGCTCACCAAGTCCATGACCCGGGGCCGGATGCCCAATCTGAGCGGCATGGGCGGCGTGATGGGAGCCGCCAGAATGGCGCGGGGCTTCAAGAAGAAGAGAAAGAGATAGAGCATTCACGCGAAATGACGGAGTCATTTCCGCAGAGCGCAGAGAATAAGTGCAGAGGCATTTATCATAGAAGGAAACAAAAACAGATCAGAATACATTATTTGGAGGAAAAATATCATGGTAAAGATTCGTCTGAGAAGAATGGGCGCCAAGAAGGCTCCTTACTACCGCGTGGTCGTGGCCGACTCCCGCTATCCCCGCGACGGCCGCTTCATCGAAGAGCTGGGCATCTACAATCCCTGCGTCAGCCCCGCTGAGATCAAGATCGACGCCGAGCGCGCCAAGGAGTGGATCGCCACCGGCGCTCAGCCCACTGAAACCGTCCGTGCCCTGCTGAAGAAGGTCGACGTTCTGTAATCGGGAGCAGAGCCATGAAGGATTTGCTGCTCTACATCGCCAGGAGCCTCGTCTCCCAGCCGGACAAGGTCACCGTGACCGAGGTGGGCGAGGGCGACGATCTGACGCTGGAGCTGCGCGTGGCCCCCGAGGATATGGGGAAGGTGATCGGCCGCAACGGCCGCATCGCCAAGGAGATCCGCACCGTGGTGCGCTCCTATGCCCAGCGCAAGGGCGTCAAGGTCTCCGTGGATATCATTGACGAATAACAGAAGCGAAGAAGCGCCCCCGCCGGGAAGGCGGGGGCGCTTGCTTGTTGCCGTTTGAGAGAGGTATCGCGCTTGCGGGCGCGACCCCATTTTGGCCGCGGCCCCAAAATGGGGGAAAAGGGCCGCCAAAGGGAGGGGATTCCGATTTCCCCTCCCTTTGGGATCCCACCCTTGAAACGGC
>JAFRSI010000137.1 GCA_017427645.1 Oscillospiraceae bacterium
ATTCATTCTTCATTATTCATTAGAGGAACGACTATGACCACAATTCCCATCACAACGGAATACATCAAGCTCCAGGACCTGCTGAAGCTCGCCGCCCTCACCGCCACCGGCGGGGAGGCCAAGGTGCTTATCCAGGAGGGGCAGGTGGCCGTCAACGGCGCGGTCTGCACCCAGCGGGGCAGGAAAATCCGCCCCGGCGACGTGGTGGCCTTTGCCGGGCGGGAGCTAAGCGTCAGCTATGCACCTTGACAGCCTGACCCTGGCCCACTGGCGGAATTACGGGGAACAGACCGTCACCTTCGACGCCGGGAGCAACGTGATTTACGGCGAGAACGCCCAGGGCAAGACCAATCTTTTGGAGGCCTGCGTTTTCCTGAGCTGCGGCAGGAGCCCCCGGGCCCGGTCCGACCGGGAGCTGATGGGCTTTGACAGCGACAGCGCCCTGGTGCAGGGCAGCGTCCACAGCCGGGAGCGGGACTTCGTGACCCGCATCGAGCTCCACCGGGGCAAGCGGCGGAAAATGACCGTCAACGGTGTGGCCGCCAAGACCAACGCCGACCTCTCTGACGTGCTGCGGACGGTGTATTTCTCCCCGGACGACCTGTATCTCATCCGGGACGGCGCGGCGGCACGCCGGCGGTTTATGGACATGAGCCTGTGCCAGCTCCGACCCCGGTACGCCGAGGCCCTCAGCGAGTACACCCGGCTCTACGACCACAAGACCCGGATTTTGCGGGATAGCCAGGACTACCCCGGCCTTTTGGACACGCTGCCGGAGTTCAATGAGCGGCTGTGCCAGGTGGGCGCGGTGCTGATCCACTACCGCGCCCGCTTTTGTGCTGCCCTGAATGAATACGCCGCCCAGGCCCACAGCCAGTGCAGCGGCGGCCGGGAGCAGCTTGCCCTGCAATACCGCACCGTGTCCACCGTTGATGACCCTCTGGCCCCCACGGACACCATATATAATGCCCTCACCGCCCACCAGCGCAGCCATTACGACGCGGAGCTGGCCAGCCGCCTGTGCCTCTCCGGCCCCCACAAGGACGACTTTGAGGTGGCCGTCAACGGACGCAGCGCCCGGCAGTTCTGCTCCCAGGGCCAGGTGCGGACGGCGGCCCTGGCCCTGAAGCTGGCAGAGCGGGAAATCCATAAAAACACCTTCGGAGAACACCCCGTCATGCTATTGGACGACGTGTTATCGGAATTGGACCCCCAGCGGCAGGAATTCGTGCTCAACCGCATTGCCGGAGGCCAGATTTTGATTACCTGCTGCGAGGCCGACCGGCTGGAAAGCCTGGTGGGGGGCAAGGTGTTCCATATCCGAGAGGGGGCGGTGGTGTGAAAGGCTACCTTCACATCGGCCAGAACGTGATGCTGGAGAAAAAGCGCATCATCGGCATCTTTGACCTGGACAACACCTCCACCGCCCGCGACACCCGGGCTTTTTTGCGCCAGGCGGAGGAGGACGGCGTGGTGCAGAGCGCCTGCGAGGACATCCCCCGCAGCTTCATCCTCTGCGACCACCCCTACCATAAGCAAATCATCTATCTATCCCAGCTGAATGCCCAAACGCTGCTTCGCCGCAGCGAAGAAGGAGAAATACTATGAGCGAGAGTTTGGAAATGGAAAAGACCACCGCCGTGGACACGGAATACGGCGGCTCGGAAATCCAGGTGCTGGAAGGGCTGGAGGCCGTGCGGAAGCGGCCCGGCATGTACATCGGCTCCACCAGCGCCAGCGGTCTCCACCATCTGGTGTATGAAATCGTGGACAACTCCATCGACGAGGCCCTGGCGGGGTACTGCACCGACATCACCGTCACCATCAACCCCGGCAACACCATCACCGTCACCGACAACGGCCGGGGCATCCCCGTGGACATCCAGCCCCAGACGGGCCGGCCGGCGCTGGAGGTGGTGTTCACCGTGCTCCACGCCGGCGGCAAGTTCGGCGGCGGGGGCTATAAGGTGTCCGGCGGCCTCCACGGCGTGGGCGCCAGCGTGGTCAACGCCCTCAGCGAGTGGCTGGTGGTGCAGGTCCACAAGGACGGCAAGATCCACGAGATGCACTTCTCCCGGGGCAATATCACCCAGGAGATGCAGGTCGTGGGCGAGACGGACCGCACCGGCACCACGGTGACCTTCAAGCCGGACCCGGAGATGTTCGACACCCTGGAGTACGACTACGAGATCCTCCACACCCGGATGCGGGAGCAGGCCTTCCTGAACGCGGGGCTGCGCATCACCATCACAGACGCCCGGAGCGGACAGGAGAAGTCCGACACCATGCGCTACGAGGGCGGCATCCGGGAGTTTGTCACCTACATCAACCGCAACAAGACCCCCCTCCACGAGGAGGTCATCTATCTCTCCGGCGCCAAGGGCGACAGCACTGCCGAGATCGCCCTGCAGTACAACGACGGCTACAACGAGACCCTGGTCTCCTTTGCCAACGATATCCACACCCCCGGCGGCGGCATGCACGAGACCGGCTTCAAGGCGGCCCTGACCAGGGTCCTCAACGCCTACGGCACCAAGTACGGCATGCTGAAGGACAGCGACGACAAGGTCTCCGGCGAGGACTGCCGGGAGGGCATCTCCGCGGTGATCTCCGTGAAGCTGACGGAGGCCCAGTTCGAGGGGCAGACCAAGGACAAGCTGGGCAACGCCTCCATCCGCACCCTGGTGGATCAGATCGTCAGCGATCAGCTGGCCGCCTACCTGGAGGAGCACCCGGTGGTGGCCCGCACCATTCTGGACAAGGCCCTCACCGCCAACCGAGCCCGGGAGGCCGCCCGGAAGGCCCGGGAGTCCATCCGCCGCAAGACGGCCCTGGGCGGCGCCGCCATGCCCGACAAGCTGCGGGACTGCAACGAGAACAACCCGGAGCTCACCGAGATCTACATCGTGGAGGGCGACTCCGCAGGAGGCTCCGCCACCAAGGGACGGGACAGCCGCTTCCAGGCCATCCTGCCCCTGTGGGGCAAGATGCTCAACGTGGAGAAGGCCCGGGCCGACAAGGTCTACGGCAACGACAAGCTCCAGCCCGTGATCACTGCCCTGGGCGCCGGCATCGGCGAGGAGTTCGACGAGCAGAAGCTGCGCTATCACAAGATCATCATCATGGCCGATGCCGACGTGGACGGCGCCCATATCCGCACCCTGCTGCTGACCTTCTTCTTCCGCTTCATGCGTCCCCTCATCGAGCAGGGCTACGTCTACTCCGCCGTGCCGCCCCTCTATAAGCTGACCCGGGGCAAGCAGCAGCGGGTGGCCTACTCCGACGAGGAGCGGGACCGTATCAGCGCCGAAATGCGGGGCGGCAACCCCGACGCCAAGATCGTGATCAACCGCTACAAAGGTCTGGGCGAGATGGATCACGACGAGCTGTGGGAGACCACCATGAATCCCGAAACCCGTACACTGCGCCGCATCACCCTGGACGACGCCGTGGCGGCGGACGCCACCTTCACCGTGCTCATGGGCGAGAAGGTGGAGCCCCGCAAGGAGTTCATTGAGAAGAACGCCCGATTCGCCGTCAATCTGGACTATTAAAGGAGGGATAGCAAATGTCCAAGAAACCCCAATACGACCCCGAGGAGATCCGCTATCCCCAGCAGCATATCGTGGAATCCCCCCTGGTGCCGGAGATGGAAAAGTCGTACATTGAGTACGCCATGTCCGTGATCGTGGGCCGTGCCCTGCCGGACGTGCGGGACGGCCTGAAGCCGGTACACCGCCGGATCCTCTACGCCATGTACGAGGACGGCATCACGTCCGACAAGATCCACCGCAAGTGCGCCACCGCCGTGGGCGACGTGCTGGGCCGCTACCACCCCCACGGCGACACCTCCGTATACGACGCCCTGGTCCGTATGGCCCAGGACTTCTCCATGCGCTATCTGCTCATCGACGGCCACGGCAACTTCGGCTCCGTGGACGGCGACCCCCCTGCGGCCTACCGATACACCGAGGCCAGACTGAGCAGGATCGCCAACGAGATGCTGCGTGACATCGAAAAGGACACCGTGGACTGGGATCCCAACTTCGACGAGAGCCGCCGGGAGCCCCGTGTCCTGCCGTCCCGCTTCCCCAACCTGCTGGTGAACGGCTCCAGCGGCATCGCCGTGGGCATGGCCACCAACATCCCGCCCCACAATCTGCGGGAGGTCATCGGCGCCTGCATCTGCGTGCTGGACGACCCCGAGGCCACCCTCTCAGATCTGATGGAGCACATCAAGGGCCCGGATTTTCCCACCCGCGGCATCATCATGGGCCGCAGCGGCATCCGCGCGGCCTACGCCACCGGCCGAGGCCGCCTGGTGGTCCGCGCCCGCCACGAATTTGAGGAGTTCGGCGGCAATCGCACCCGCATCATCATCACGGAGCTGCCCTACCAGGTCAACAAGCGCATGCTCATCAAGAGCATGGCCGACCAGGTGGAGGACAAGCGGCTGGAGGGCATCAGCGACATCCGGGACGAGTCCGACCGCAACGGCATGCGCATCGTCATCGAGCTCAAGCGGGACGCCAACCCCCAGGTGGTGCTCAACCGCCTCTTTGCCCAGACCCAGCTCCAGACCACCTTTACCATCAATATGCTGGCCCTGGTGGACAACCAGTCCCAGCCCAGGATCCTGTCCCTGCGGCACATCATCGACGAGTACCTGAAGTTCCAGGAGGAGGTCATCGTCCGGCGCACCAGGTTTGATCTGAACAAGGCGCTGGAGCGGGCCCATCTGCTGGAGGGCCTGCTGATCGCCCAGGACAATATCGACGAGGTCATCCACATCATCCGCACCAGCTACGACGACGCCAAGGAGCACCTGATGGCCCGCTTCTCCCTGGACGACGTGCAGGCGCAGGCCATTCTGGACATGCAGCTCAAGCGGCTCCAGGGGCTGGACCGGGAGAAGCTGCAGAACGAGTACAACGAGCTGGAGGAGCGCATCGCTTACTTCCGCCGGATCCTCAGCGACGACGCCCTGGTCCGTCAGATCCTCAAGGAGGAGCTGACCGCCATGGCCGACAAGTACGGCGACGAGCGCCTCACCGAGATCCAGGACGTGGAGGACGATATCGACATCGAGGACCTTATCGAGGAGGAGGAGTGCGTCTATACCCTGACCCGCAACGGCTACATCAAGCGCACCCCGGTCAGCGAGTACGCCGCCCAGGGCAAGGGCGGCATGGGCAGGAAGGGCATCACCACCCGGGAGGAGGACTGCGTGGTGGACGTGTTCACCGCCTCCACCCATGACAACATCCTCTTCTTCACCAACACCGGCAAGGTATATCGGAAGAAGGGCTATCTGATCCCGGAGTCCGGCAAGGCCGCCAAGGGCATCGCCCTGGTGAACGTGCTGCAGATCGCCACCGACGAGCGGGTCCAGGCCATGCTCCACTTCCGGGAGCGGGACCGGGAGGAGATGGAGAAGTACCAGCTCACCATGGTGACCAAGCTGGGCACCTGCAAGCGGGTTGCCGTGTCCGCCATGCGCAACATCCGCCAGAGCGGCCTGCGGGCCCTGAATCTCAACGAGGGCGACGAGCTGGTCACCGTCATTGAGACCGACGGCAGCTCCAACATCCTGATCGCCACCCACGACGGCATGGCCTGCTGCTTCGACGAGAACGACGTGCGCACCATGGGCCGGGAGGCCGTGGGCGTCCGGGGCATCCGTCTGCGCTCCGGCGACTACGTCATCGGCGCGGCCCGGGCCGACGCGGGCAAGACGATCCTCTCCATCACCGAGCGGGGCTACGGCAAGCGCACGCCGGTGGAGGAGTACCGGATCACCGGCCGCGGCGGCATCGGCGTGAAGAACTACGAGGTCACGGAGAAGACCGGCCCCGTGGTGGGCATGAAGGCCGTAGACGGCAGCGAGGATCTGCTGCTGGTGACGGAAAAGGGCATCCTGATCCGCACCGGCGTGGAGAAGATCCGCATTGCCGGCCGCGCCACCCAGGGCGTCATCGTCATGCGCTTCCGGGAGGAGGGCGACCGGGTCATCTCCCTGGCGCTGACCGACCGGGACGGCGAGCCGGAGCCGGCGGCCGAAGCCGCCGAGGAATAACAGGAGGCCCAGAGCAAAATGAGCAAAAAAAAAGAAGCGATCTTGCCGCTGACCCGCTGGCAGTATTTTTTCAAGGTCCTGTACCACAATGCCGCGGCCACGACGGAGTTCACCTATAACAAAGTCATCTACAGCAAGAGCAAGGAGCTGCAGGAAATCGAGCGGCGCAGCGGCCGGATCAACTCCGTGATGCTGCTTCTGCTGATCGCCATGTTCCTGCTGACCTCTTACTTTCACAACGTCTGGTTCGTGCTGATCTACCTGGTGGTGGTGACCGCGGGGCAGGTCGTGCGGTATCTCATGCTGCCGAAGGATATCGCCTCCCATCTGACGGACACCGGCCGGAGGACCCGGTGACGTGGAGGGGCTGCAGATCATCGCCCGGATCCGCTCTCCCTTTCCGGAGAAGTTCGGCATCCCCCGGCAGAGCGGCCTGGTCCAGGAGGCGGAGGCCCGGATCGTCTTTGAAAAGCCCTTTCGCATCGCCAACGCGGTACGGGGGCTGGAGGGCTTCAGCCACATCTGGCTGCTGTGGCAGTTTTCGGAGAACCTGCGGGATACCTGGTCCCCCACGGTCCGCCCGCCCCGGCTGGGGGGCAACGCCCGGATGGGCGTGTTTGCCACCCGCTCCCCCTTCCGGCCCAACCCCATCGGCCTGAGCTGCGTGCGCCTGCTGGAGATTGAAACGGACCGGGAGCTGGGACCCGTGCTCCGGGTGGCCGGCGCGGATCTGATGGACGGCACGCCCATTTTCGATATCAAGCCCTATCTGCCCTATACGGACAGCCATCCCGAGGCCGTGGGCGGCTTTACCGACGCGGCGGCCATGGAGCGCCTGACGGTGGAGATAGCGCCGGAGCTGCTGGAGCGGATCGAGCCCGCCCGGCGGAAGGCGCTGCTGGGCGTGCTGGCCTGCGATCCCCGGCCCCGGTATCAGGACGACCCGGACCGGATCTACGGTCTGTCCTTTGCCGGCTATGAGGTGAAATTCCGGGTCGACGGCGGCGTCCTGACGGTGTGGGAGGTACGATGAAGAAGGTCACGATCTATACCGACGGCAAGACCGCTGCCGCGGCTTGGGAAATGTCCTTTCGCTCGCCGCTGCCGCGGCAACCGCGAAAGATGACAGGCAGGCGCCGTCGTCGGGGAGGGCTGCTATGAAGAAGGTCACGATCTATACCGACGGCGCCTGCAGCGGCAACCCCGGGCCGGGAGGCTGGGGCGCCATCCTTGCCTACAGGGGCTTTGAAAAGGAGATCTCCGGCGGGGAGCCGGAGACCACCAACAACCGCATGGAGCTGACCGCCGTGATCGAGGCCCTAGCCCTGCTGAAGGAGCCCTGCGCCGTGGAGCTCTATTCCGACTCCAAGTACGTGATCGACGCCCTGGAGAAGGGCTGGGCCGTGGGCTGGCAGAAGCGGGGCTGGAAAAAAGCGGACAAAAAGCCCGCCCTGAACGTGGATCTGTGGGAAAAGCTCCTGCCGCTGACGGAGCGGCACCGGATCCGGTATCACTGGGTCAAGGGCCACGCCGAGAACGAAAAAAACAACCGCTGCGACCAGATGGCGGTGGCGGAGAGCAAGAAGTATTGAAAGTTCACAAATTGTTCACCCGGTTTTCATGATTCGGCCATTTTTATTTGGTAGGATAACAGCGTACCAAGGATAACTATTCCTTATGTGATTTTCTCTCTCTCCTAACAAACACACGAAGGGAAGCGCCCTGCGTTGGCCGGGCGCTTCCCTTTTATTCAGTCAAACAGGCAACAAAAGTCTCGCAGAGTTGGCGCCCGCAGGCGGCAAGCTCTTTGTCAAAAAACGGCCATGCCGTTTTTTGACGGGTTTAAAACGCGCCGAGCGTCTTGAAGAGAAAGGACCACCCGAACATGGTGAGGATGCACAGTGCGCTGGTGACCACCACGATGTCGCCGGCCAGCTCGCTGTCGCCGCCCATCTCCTGTGTCATGGTAAAGGAGCTTACGGCGGTGGCGGAGCCCAGAGCGGCGATCAGTCCGACGAAGCCCACGCCCCGGATCCCCAGGAAAAAGGCGACTGTCAGCAGGAGGCCGGGCAGGATCACCAGACGCCCCAGGGACACCTGGATCAGGTCCTTCCGGTAGCGGTGCAGACCGTCGAAGCGGAAGAAAGCGCCCAGCAGAAAGATCATGTAACCGCTGGATACCGGAGAGAGCTGCTTGATGGTGAGCTCCAGCACGGTGGGGAGCCGCAGGGAGGTCAGCAAAAACAGCAGTCCTACGGCGGAGGCGACGATCAGGGGGTTCTTGATGATGTTCAGCAGCACCTTGCCCATATCCGGTTTTCTGCCGTGAAAGACCTCCAGCGTGATCACCGCCGACGCATTGAACAGCGGCACGATGATGACGACCATCAGGGCCACGGGCCCCAGGTCGGCCCCCTCCACCAGGGCGGAGGCCAGAGGGATCCCCAGCAGGACGAAATTGCTGCGGTAAATACCCTGGATCTTCACGCCCTGCTTCTCCGGGTCCTTCTCCGTCAGCAGGACGTAGGCCACGGCCAGAGCGTACTCTGCCAGGATCGCCAGCAGGCTGAACAGCAGCAGCTTGGGCTGGATGGTCTGGGAGATATCCGAGGTATAGATGCTATAGAACAGGGTGACGGGGAGAAAGTAGCGGAAGCCGATCTTATTGAGCCTGGGCACGGATTCCCGCGGAACGGTGCCCAATCGCTGGGCCAGATAGCCCAGGGCCATGATCAAAAACAGGGGCGCTACCGCGTGAAAACAAACCAGAAAGCTCTCCATGGTCAAACCTCCGCCGGCAATCAGCCGGCAATCTTCTCCCGCAGATAGGCGCACAGCCCGTCGATGGGGATGCGGACCTGCTCCATGGTGTCGCGGTCGCGGACAGTGACGCAGTTGTCGCCGGCCTTCTCCGCGTCGCCCACGGTGTCGAAGTCCACGGTGATGCAGAAGGGGGTGCCCACCTCATCCTGCCGGCGATAGCGCTTGCCGATGGAGCCGGTGTCGTCGTAATCCACCATGAACTCCCGGGCCAGCAGATCCCGCAGCTCCATGGCCCTGTCGCCCAGCTTCTTGCTCAGGGGCAGCACGGCGGCCTTGATGGGGGCCACGGCGGGGTGCAGATGCAGCACCACGCGGGTGTCGTTCTTCTCGGCGTCCACTACCTCCTCGTCATAGGCCTGGCACAGCAGGGCCAGCACCGTGCGGTCCAGACCGTAGGTGCTCTCCACGATGTAGGGGATGTAGCGCTCGCCGGTATAGGGATCCAGATACTCCAGCTTCTGGCCGCTGTACTCCTGGTGGCGGCTCAGGTCGAAGTCGGTGCGGTCGTGGGTGCCG
>JAFRSI010000138.1 GCA_017427645.1 Oscillospiraceae bacterium
ACGCCGCGGTACTTGGACCAGGAATCCATGGGATGGATGGCCGGATATTTGCGGGCGTCGGACCGCTCTCTGGACAGGCCGTGGAAAGCGCCCACCACCTTCAGGGTCGCCTGGGTCACCGGCTCCTCAAAGTTGCCGCCGGCGGGCGACACGGTGCCGCCGATGGTGACGGAGGCGATGCGGCCGTCCTTCAGCCGGACCTTGCCGGCGCGCTCGTAGAACGCCGCGATGGTGGATTCCAGGTAGGCGGGGAAGGCCTCGTCTCCGGGGATCTCCTCCAGGCGGCCGCTCATCTCGCGCATGGCCTGTGCCCAGCGGCTGGTGGAGTCTGCCAGGAGCAGCACGTCCAGACCCATCTGCCGGTAATACTCCGCCAGCGTCACGGCGGTATAGCAGGAGGCCTCACGGGCGGCAACGGGCATGGAGGAGGTGTTGCAGATGATGATGGTGCGCTCCATCAGGGAGCGTCCCGTCCGCGGGTCCTCCAGCTCGGGGAACTCCTTCAGGATCTCCACCACCTCGCCGGCGCGCTCGCCGCAGGCGGCGATGATCACCACGTCGGCGTCGGCGTTTTTGGCCTCCAGGTGCTGCAGCACGGTTTTGCCTGCGCCGAAGGGGCCGGGCACGCAGAAGGTGCCGCCCTTGGCCACCGGCAGGAAGGTGTCGATGCAGCGGATCTTTGTCACGATGGGCTCATCCGGGCGCAGGCGCTCGTCGTAGCAGGTGACAGCCTCCTTGATGGGCTGTGAAAAGACCATGCTGAGCTCCCGCTCCTCGCCCTTGCTGTTCTCCAGCACGGCGATGGTGGACCGCACGTGGTAGGAGCCGGGGCCGCAAATGGACTTCACGGTCCAGTCGCTGCCCTTGAGATTGAACGGCACCATGATCTGGTGCTTGAAAAGCCCCTCGGGAACGGTGCCCAGCGTATCGCCGGCCCGGACGGGATCACCGACCCGGGAGACGGGGGTGAACTCCCACTCCCGATCGGGGATCGGGTCCAGATAGACGCCCCGCTCCAGGAAGAAGCCGCACTTCTCGGCCAGATCGGGCAGCGGGTTTTGCAGGCCGTCGAAGACCTGCGTCAGCAGACCGGGGCCCAGCTCGACGCTCATCAGCTCGCCGGTGAACTCCACGGGGTCGCCGACCTTGATGCCGGAGGACATCTCATAGATCTGCATGCTGGCGATTCCGTTGTTGACGCGGATGACCTCGCTTTTCAGGCGCTTTCCATCCACGAGGATGTAGCCCACCTCGTTTTTGCGGATGGAGCCCTCAAAGCTGACGTTCGCCATGTTTCCGTTCACTCCGGTCACATGTCCTGTTACAATTTCCATAGAATCTCTCCCATCACAAGCTGAACACGCGTTGCTGTACCTGCTCGAAAAGGCGCTGAAATTCCGCCTTGCCCTTTTCGTGCTCAAAGCAGTGCATACGCTCCAGCAGCTTCAGTTTTATTGCATACCCAAATAGAACGTAGTCGTCAAACGTGTGCAGGGCGACCAGCGAGTCCAGATATTTGAACTCGTAATCCAGAAGGATCCGCTCCGCAGCCAGGGGGTTTTCCGCGGCGATGGCGCTGGCCGCAACAGATGCGGAAGCCGGTTCCTTCTCGTAGACGCGGGTATACGGCTTGCCCAGCCGCAGGCTGCGCTGATAGTTCAGCTCCCGCATCAGATTTCCGTAGAAGACGGACCATTCATCCACCAGAGGCCCCTCCGAGGAGGACAGCGTCAGCCTCTCCAGAAGCTGATACGTCGCCTCGCTGACGTTGGATTTGCACATGTTCAAAAACGCGGCGTAATCCAGCGGAAGGTCTCCGTCTGCCGTCAGCGTCGGCAGACTTGCGATCAAGTAGTAGTAGGATGCCAAGCCGCATCACCTCCTAGAAATTGAGGTTTCTCAGGTAAGGCACCAGCATCCGGGTGATCTCCTCGTCGGAACAGTCAAAGTAGCCGGAGCCGTCCTTGGCTGCCAGACGGAAGCCCGCCTGTACGTTTTTCGTGGGCCGGATCTCCAGTCCGCCGCGGATCTCGTCCGCCAGCGCGGCCTTCAGCCCGTCGCTGACCGTTGCCACCTCCGCAGCGTACTGCGATACGTCCTCACCCTGCAGGGCCGCCCGGATCAGCTTGCCCAGTGCCTCATCCGACAGCGATTTTTTCACGTCTGCCGACAGGATTCGCTCAAACTCGCGCTGGATCTCGCCCTTGAATGAGAGGACGGCGTCCCGTTTTGCCTGCTCTGCGCTCATGGCCGCCCCCTCCTTGAGGATGGCGATTTCACGCTCGGCAGCTTCCTGTGTGCTCTTGGCGTCTGCTTTTGCGCGGGCGACGATCTCATCCGCCCTTTGCTTTGCATCCGCCAGGATCGCTTCCGCTTGGGCGTTTGCTGCGTCGATGCCCTCCTTGCGGATCGAGGAAACCAGATCCTGAATCTGCAACTCCATACGTTTCTCCCCTTTATTGATGTACTTGCGATTTGACCTTGTCGGGCGATTGGTCTGCTGCTTGCCCGACAGTATAATCAAGATTACTTTACCACGGACGGACACTTATTTCAATATTTTTATCGCATTTTCTCACTAAATCGTTTTGCTCCGGCGGGAGGCAAGGCAGAAGAAGGGCCGGGGAGCGGCGCGGAAAAAGGCAGGCCTCTGGG
>JAFRSI010000139.1 GCA_017427645.1 Oscillospiraceae bacterium
CATCGACCTGATGGACGAGGCCGCCTCCAAGGTCCGCATGGCGGCGGAGGAGACCTCCCCGGACCTGAAGGCGCTGGAGGAGAAGATCTCCACCCTGCACCGGGAGAAGGCGGAGGCCATTGCCGCCCAGGACTTTGAGAAGGCCGCCCAGCTCCGGGACATCGAGCAGAACTACACCGAGCAGGTGGAGATCGAGCGGGACAACTGGAAGAAGCAGCGCCAGCAGAACTGCGGCCAGGTCACGGCGGACGATATCGCCGCGGTGGTGTCCGGCTGGACCGGCATCCCCGTCACCCGCCTGACCGAGAGCGAGAGCCAGCGCCTGCTGAAGCTGGAGGACACCCTCCACGCCCGTGTGGTGGGGCAGGACGAGGCCGTCACCGCCGTGGCCAAGGCCATCCGCCGCGGCCGCGTGGGCCTGAAGGACCCCAAGCGCCCCATCGGCAGCTTCCTGTTCCTGGGCCCCACCGGCGTGGGCAAGACGGAGCTGTGCAAGACCCTGGCCGAGGCCATGTTCGGCGACGAAAACGCCATGATCCGCATCGATATGTCCGAGTATATGGAGAAGCACACCGTGTCCCGCCTGGTGGGCTCGCCTCCCGGCTACGTGGGCCACGAGGAGGGCGGTCAGCTCACCGAGAAGGTGCGCCGCAAGCCCTACAGCGTGGTGCTGTTCGATGAGATCGAGAAGGCCCACGAGGACGTGTGGAACATCCTGCTGCAGATCCTGGAGGACGGCATCGTCACCGACTCCCAGGGTCGCCGGGTGGACTTCAAGAACACGGTCATTGTCATGACCTCCAACGTGGGCGCCAAGAACATCACCGCCGCCGAGACGGCCCGGCTGGGCTTCGACGGCAGCGAGAAGGAGACCGACGAGCAGGCCCGCTTTGAGCGGATCCGCGAGGCGGTGATGGCGGAGCTGAAGCGCACCTTCAAGCCCGAGTTCCTCAACCGCATCGACGAGACCATCGTCTTCCGTCAGCTGACCCGGGAGGACATCGTCAAGATCGCCGGGCGCATGCTGGAGGTCACCGGCAAGCGCATGGCGGAGCAGGGCATCACCCTGGACGCCGCGGAGGATGCCGTGGAGGCCCTGGCCAAGGACGGCTTCGATCCCCAGTACGGCGCCCGCCCCCTGCGCCGGGCTATCCAGAACACGGTGGAGGACGCCGTGGCCGAGCTGATGCTGGAGGGCGAGCTGAAGAGCGGCGACACCGCCCACGTCCGCCTGAAGGACGGCAAGGTGGTCATCGAGAAGTGATCCGCACAGTGAAAAGGGAAAACGGGACGCCGCAGCGCCCCGTTTTTCTTTTCAAAAGACTTTTGCCGCACGCCGGCGTTTATCTGTGACAACTGTGACGCATTTGTTAAGCAAAAGGAACAAAACATTACAGCTTCCTGCGTTTCCTTGCAAAAGCCAAAAACTGTGTTATACTGTGTCCATCCCAACGCCCCGCGAGAAAGGAGCATGCTATGAACGTCAATTGGAACGATCCCGGCTTCCAGGGCTTTGCCGACAAGAATCCCTTTACGGCCCGCAAGACCGCCCCGAAGAAGGAGCGCAAGAGCATCGGCTCGCCCCTGGGCCGCACCATGGTCAATCTGCTGGTGACGCTGGTGTTTGCCGCCGTCTATTACTATGTGGTCCTGCCGCCCATCAATCTGAAGGCCAAGGAGTTCTACGTCTTCATCATCCTGCTGTGCGCGGTGTATTCCTTCTGCGCCATTCTGACCTCCGGCTTCCAGGGAGACGGCGCCAAGGGCTACTTCGGCTTTGTGAAGAAGCAATGCAAGATCCCCCTGATCGTTACCGCGGCTCTGCTGGCCACCGCCATCGTGGGCGGTCTCCTGGGCTGGCAGCTGTTCCGGGCCAAGGATTACCGGGATCTGCTGGAGATCAGCCAGGGCGATTTCTCCGCCGAGGTGGAGGAGATATCCTTCGACCAGATCCCCATGCTGGACGCCGACAGCGCCAAGAAGCTGGGCAACCGCAAGCTGGGCGAGCTGGCCGACATGGTCTCCCAGTTTGAGGTGGCCGACGACTACACCCAGATCAACTACAAGGGCCGCCCGGTCCGCGTCACGCCCCTGCGGTACGGCGACTGGATCAAGTGGCTGAACAACCGCTCCAAGGGCCTGCCCGCCTACCTGGTCATCGACATGGTGACCCAGAACGTGGAGGTGGTCCGGCTCCAGGACGGCATCCGCTACACCACGGCAGAGCACTTCGGCCGCAATCTGTACCGGTATCTCCGCTTCCACTATCCCACCTATATGTTCGACAGCCCCGCCTTTGAGATCGACGAGGAGGGCAACCCCTACTGGGTCTGCCCCCGCATCACCAAGACCATCGGCCTCTTCGGCGGCACCGACATCAACGGCGCCGTCCTGGTGAACGCCGTCACCGGCGAGTGCGCCTACTACGACGTGGCAGATGTGCCCCAATGGGTGGACCATGTGTTTACCGCCAATCTGATCATCCGCCAGTACGACTACCACGGCACCTATATCAACGGCTTCCTCAACTCCCTGTTCGGCCAGCGGGACGTGACCGTCACCACCGACGGCTACAACTACCTGGCGGTGGGCGACGACGTGTATATGTACACCGGCATCACCTCCGTGGTCAGCGACGAGTCCAACATCGGCTTCATCCTGTCCAACCAGCGGACCAAGGAGACCCGCTTCTATTCCTGCGCCGGCGCCGAGGAGTTTTCCGCCATGGGCAGCGCCGAGGGTCAGGTGCAGCAGATGCACTACAACGCCACCTTCCCGCTGCTGTTGAACATCTCCGAGCAGCCCACCTACTTCATGGCGCTGAAGGACGCCGCCGGCCTGGTGAAGATGTACGCCATGGTCAACGTCAGCCAGTATCAGATCGTGGCCAACGGCGGCAACGTGGCCGAGTGCGAGGTCAACTACCGCCGGATGCTGGCCAACAACGGCCTCATCGATCCCAACGACACAGACGTGACGCCCGGCGATCAGAAGCTGATCGAGGTCACCGGCGTGGTACAGGAGATCCGCTCCGCCGTTATGGACGGCAACACCAATTACTTCGTGCTGCTGGAGGGCCGGGACGACTGGTTCAGAGGCTCGGCGGCCGAAGTGCCGGCCCTGGTGCTGCTGAACCAGGGCGATCAGGTTCGCATCCGCTACCTGTCCTCCGCCGATGGGATCGCCCAGACCATCTACAGCATGGAGGTGGCGATCCCGGTGCCCGTGGATCCCACCCTGGTCACGGGATAAATCCGCTTTAAACATGCAGCCGCGGTACGAGTTTCTCAACTCGTACCGCGGTATTTTTGTTCATAAATTGTTTTCTGCTTTTAAGGATTAATTAAGTTTGCGCTGGTAAAGTGCCCTCAAGAAATCCGGAGGAGCAGGCGGCATACAGCTTGCCGGTCCCGGATATGATGCAAAGATATCGCCCCGCTGCACCCGGTGAGGGCAACGAAAAGAAAGGATGATCAAGATGAAGAAGGTGTTGTCCATCCTGTTGATGTTGGCGCTGACGCTGTCACTGGCTGCCTGCGGCGGCACGCCGTCTCAAAGCAGCGCCGACTCCGGCAGTCAAAACGCCAACAGCAGCTCAACTGCCAACAGCCAGGCAAGCTCGAACAGCAATGCAAACTCCAACGGTAACGCAAGCTCCGACAGCAGCTCTGCTGCTGAAACCACAGATCTGTTCACGGACCGGGATCTGAGCCAGACGGCCGATCTGACCGAAGCGGTCAGCTACACGCTCAGCAGCGGCGAGGATATCACCATCACCTCCGCCGGCGTCTACGTGCTCACCGGGACGGCCTCCGGCACCACAGTCGTCGTGGACGCCGGGGACGATGACAAGGTCCAGCTGGTGCTGGACGGCGTATCCATCACCAACGATGACTTCCCCTGCATCTACGTGAAGAACGCGGATAAGGTCTTTGTGACAACCACGGATTCCCAAAATGTGCTGAAAGTCACCGGAACCTTCCGGGCCGACGGCAGCACCCATACCGACGCGGTCATATTCTCCCGGGACGATCTGGTGTTCAACGGAACAGGCTCTCTGCAGATCAGCTCCACGGACAACGGGATCAGCGGCAAGGATGATATCAAAGTTACCGGCGGCACGCTGAGCATCGTCGCCGAGGACTGCGGAATCGAGGCCAACGACGCCATCTGTATGGCCGATGGCGCCATCACCATCTCCGCAAAGTCGGACGGTCTCCACGCGGAGAATGACGACGACAACACCAAAGGCTCCGTCTACATCGGCAGCGGCACCCTGGATATCCAGGCGGGGGACGATGGCATCCACGCCACCACAGTCGCCCAGATTGACAACGGCGAGATCACTGTCACCGCCGCCGAGGGCATCGAAGCCACGCAGATCCAGATCAACGGCGGAACCATCCACATCACCGCCACAGACGACGGCGTCAACGCTGCAAAGAAGAGCAGCGCCTACACGGCCCTCTTTGAGATGAACGACGGCACCCTCACCGTGGTGATGGCCAACGGCGACACCGACGCCATCGACTCCAACGGCGACCTGCGTATCACCGGCGGCACGCTGGATCTCACCTGCCGGAGCCCCTTCGACTACGACGGCACCGCCCAGTACACCGGCGGCACCATCATCGTCAACGGCGTAGAGACGAACAGCATCGCCAACCAGGCCTTCGGGCCCGGCGGTATGCGCGGCGGTCCCGGCCATTGATGCGGGATCGGAGCAAAGCGCGATATCTATGACAGGAGGTGATCGGGATGACGGGAGCAGTATCCAATCCCATTGTGGTCATGCAGCGCCATGAACTGAAATACCTGCTCAGCGCGGAGAAAACGGAATACCTGAAGGAGCGGCTGAAGGGCCGCATGGAGCCGGACCGCTTCGGCCTGACCACCATCGCCTCGCTGTACTACGACACGCCAGACCGCCGGCTGATCCGCGCCAGCCTCGACAAGCCGGCCTTCAAGGAAAAGATCCGCCTGCGGTCCTACGGCCCGGCTGCGGACGACTCCGCGGTGTTCCTGGAGCTCAAGCGAAAGGCCGACGGCGTCGTCTACAAGAGGCGGGTGCAGAGCACGATCCCCCAGGTGGAGAGGTTCTTTGCCGGGGAGGGCGACGTCTGCGGCGGCGGACAGATCAACCGGGAAATCACCGTTTTCCGCGATCACTACCGCCCCCTGGTGCCCGCCTGCCTGATCGCATACGACCGCATCGCCTACGCGGAGCCGGGGAGCGACCTGCGGCTGACCATCGACGGAAATCCACGTTATCGTGCGGACCGGCTGGATCTGCGCGGCCCCATGGACGGCGTCTCTCTCCTGCCGGAGGGGTGGTCTGTTCTGGAGGTCAAGGCACAGTGCGCGCTGCCCCTGTGGCTGGCAAAGATCCTCTCCGCAGGAGAAATCTACAAAGGCAGCTTTTCCAAATACGGCGAGGCGTACCAGCGGCAGATGGAGAAGGCGCCGTGCGCTGATCGGAAGAAGGAGGACTCATCATGTTTTATTCAATTTATTCCGCAGATGTTGCCCCTGCGCAGTTCTTTCTGATGGCGGCGGTGACACTTCTGGCCGGCGTGATCTACGCATGGGTCATGAGCTTCTGCATCCGCTCCACCAAGCGCTTCTTTCTGGTGACCGCGCTGATTCCCTTCATCGTGGCGTCCGTGATCACCTTCGTCAACGGCAACATCGGCGCCGGTGTGGCGGTGGGCGGCGCCTTCGGGCTGATCCGTTTCCGCTCCGCTCCCGGCAGCGCCGACGAGATCGCGGCCATTCTGATGGCCATGGGATCCGGCATCGCCTTCGGCATGGGGTATCTGGCCTACGGCGTCATCATTTTGATCGCCCTTGCACTGATCTACCTCCTGCTGAGCAAACTGCACTTCTTTGAGCACCGGTCCATGTCCGCCGAGCGGCTGCTGCGCATCACCATCCCGGAGGCGCTGGAGTACGAGGGGACCTTTGACGAGATCTTTGCCCGGTATCTTGCCAGCGCGGAGAACGCCGGCGTCAAGACCACCGGTATGGGCAGCATGTTCCGCCTGTCGTTCAGGATCCGGATGAAGGACCCTGCGGAGGAAAAGGCCTTCATCGACGAGCTGCGCACCAGAAACGGGAACCTGGAGATCGCGATCCTCCCCTATGTGGAGAAGCAGAACCAGCTGTAAGCAAATATGTATATAGGAAGAGGCCCGGCCGGATCTATGATCC
>JAFRSI010000140.1 GCA_017427645.1 Oscillospiraceae bacterium
GCACGCCCTTGGGGATGTGGGCGCCCAGGTCCCAGAATTTCTCGGGGTCCCGGAGGAAGGCCACGATCTCCTCCAGCTCCTCCTTCTCCTCATCGGCGCCGGCCACGTCCTTGAAGGTGACTTTCTTGTCCCCGGCGGGGATCTTCTGGATCCGGGCTTCGCCGAAGTGGGCCATCTTGTCGTTGCCCGCGCCGGGATTCATCCGGGCCATGAAGTTGAGCAGCAGGATAAAGCCCAGGATCCCCAGCGCGTAGGGCAGCAGCAGGCGCAGCCAGTTGGTGGAGTGGTCCGCGTGATAATCGTAATCCGTGATGATGCCGGCGGCCTTCTGCTGCACCACCAGGTCGTTGAGGTCCTCGTAAAACAGGTCGAAATCGTATAGATCGCAGGTGGCCGTTTTATCCCCCACCAGCTTGGCCGTCAGGCGGGTGTCGGAGATGGCGAACTCCTTCACCTGCTCCTGTTCAAAGAGCTGGCGCATTTTGGCATAGGATATGTCGTCGGTCTTCTGCATCCCGGTCAGCACCAGGTAGAGCAGGACGCCCAGCAGCAGAAGCAGCACCACGCTGCCGCCGTTGAATCTTCTCTTTTCCGTCAATCCGCCGCCTCCTTCTCAGGTCACCGTGTGGATCTCATTCACGATGGGCAGGGGCAAACCCTTCCATTTGGGGAGGATCTTGACCGGCTGATACTTCACGGGGATGCACAGCAACGCCTGAGCCCGCACGTTGGCCAGGGGTACGTAGGGATCCTTCCAATAGCGGCTGTCCTGGGATCCGCTCCGGTTATCGCCCATCACAAACAGGCAGCCCTCCGGCACCCGGAAGGACGGGCTCTGGGCGCTGGTAGTGGCGCCCTGCTGATCCAGATAGGGCTCCGGGATCCTCTCGCCGTTGATGCATACGAAGCCGTCCACGAAGGTGATCTCCTCCCCGGGCAGGCCGATGACCCGCTTGACCAGCAGC
This sequence comes from Oscillospiraceae bacterium, assembly GCA_017427645.1. Classification (GTDB taxonomy): domain Bacteria; phylum Bacillota; class Clostridia; order Oscillospirales; family Oscillospiraceae; genus Vescimonas. The sequence continues at coordinate 966 of JAFRSI010000140.1, forward strand.
TTGCCCAGCTCCTCGCTCCAGAAGGTGACGATGCTGCCGCGGGCCGGCTCCGGGTCGGACACCAGGTAGGGCAGCTGCCAGGAGACCAGCAGGGAGTTGGTGGGAACGGTGCTCTCCATGGAGGCTGTGGGCACAAAGGCCAGCTGCAGCAGCACCCGGAACACCAGGATCACCACGGCCGCCGTGATGACCAGATAGCCGTAGTCCGCCCAGAATCCCTTCTTCTTTTTCCCGGCCTCGCCGCTCTGCTCCGCCTGCTCCGCCGCCGGAACGGGCTGTTCCGCCGCGGCTTCCTCTGCCGTGGCAGGGGGTTCCGGTGTATTCTCCGCTGCCGGAGCGGGGGGCTCCGGCGTGTGCCCGGCTTCCGCCGCGGCGGTCTCCACCGCGTTCTCCACCACCGAGGCAACCGCTTCCGTCACGCTCTCCGCCACCGGCACGGCGCGCTCCGGCGCGTTCTCCGCCGCCGGGGCGGCGCTCTCCGGTCCTGCCGGCGGCGCCACACGCTCCCGGATCACTTCCTCCGCCGGAGGCGTCGGGGCCTGTCTGTGGGTCACCTCTGCCGGCGGCGCGCTGCGCTCCCGGCGGCTCTCCAGTCTGGCGCCCTTGACCCCCTCCAGACGTTTTCCCTGATAATGTCTGTCAGCCATGGTTTTCCTCACTTCCCAAATGCTCGCGTCTTTGTTACTTGCTGTATACCTCCGGCTTCAGTACGCCGATGTAGGGCAGGTTGCGGTATACCTGGGCGTAGTCCAGGCCGTAGCCCACCACGAATTCATCCGGCACCACAAAGCCCACGTGATCGGCCGTGATGGCCTTCTGCCGGCGGGAGGGCTTATCCAGCAGCGTGGCAATGGTGATGGAGCGGGCGCCCTTGCTCATCAGATACTTGCTCAGGAAGGCCAGGGTGTTGCCCGAATCCAGAATGTCCTCCACGATGATCAGGTCCCGGCCTGTGATATCCCGCTGCATATCGCGGGTGATCTGCACCACGCCGCTGGACTTGGTGGCGTCCCGATAGGAGGACAGGCCGATGAATTCCAGCTCGCTCTTCAATCCGGAGGCGCGCACCAGGTCGGCCATGAACATGAAGCAGCCGTTGAGCACGCCCACGAACAGCGGATTCCTGTCGTGGAACTCTTCAAACAGCTCCGCGCCCAGCTCCGCCACCCGGCGGCGGATCTCCTCCTCGGTGATGAGTACCTTCAGGATGTCCTGATCCATATTATTGTGCGCCATTTCCTTTTTCCTCCCGTTTTCGTAATGTAATGGTCACGGCGGGCGCGCCGCCGTTTTCTTCTTCCGTGCAGGACCGGTCCGTACCGATCCCCCAGACTGCCGCGGCCCGGCCGTCTGCGCAGAACACCGGGACGCCGTCCCGCCGCTCCGGGGCGATCCCCCTGTCGGCAAAGAGGCGCTTGAGACTTCTGGCTCCCCGGCTGCCGGGCAGGGTCAAGCGGTCGCCGCTGTGCCAGGAGCGGACCGTCAGCCGGCCCCGGCAGTGCAGGCGAATCTCGCAGGCCGGATCCCATTGCTCCGCCCCCCGCCGCAGGCAGATCTCCCAGTCGCCCCAGCGGGTGGGACCATCCTCCTCCAGCGCCGTCTCGCCGGGAGCGGGCAGCGGCGCCATCTCCAGGGTCAGCACCCCGTCCCGGCAGATCGCCCGGGCCCCTCCGGGCAGGGACAGCAGGCCCCCCGTCTGCGCCAGCTGCTCCAGCGCCTCCAGATGGGACTGCCCGAAGTCCTTCTTTCCGCAGCCCAGGCGGTCCACCAGCAGGCGCAGCATCCGGGGCCGCAGGGCCTCCGGCGCGGCCAGCAGCTCGCGGCAGCCGATCCACGCCCCGCTGCGGGGCAGCTGCGACGCCGCCAGTCCGTTCAGATACTCGCTCTCTTTCCGCACGATGGCGGCGGCGCGGGTCACGTTCTCCGCCGCGGCGCCGTTGATCTTTTTCAGCTCCGGCCAGACCACCAGCCGCAGCCGGTTGCGGGCATAGCTCAGGTCGGTATTGGTCTCATCCTCCGCGTAGGCAATGCCGTTTTCGGCCACGTAGGCCTCGATCTCCGCCCGGGAAGTGTTCAGCAGGGGCCGGATCAGCCGCCCCCGCACCGGGGGAATGCCCCCCAGCCCCTCGGTCCCGGTGCCTCGCAGGAGGTTGAGGAGCACGGTCTCCGCCTGATCCCCCATGTGGTGGGCGGTGGCGATGCGCCCGGCGCCGATCTGATCCGCCGTCCGGCCGAGGAACTCGTACCGCAGACGGCGGCCCGTCTCCTCCACGCCCAGGTCCCAGTCCCTGGCGCGGTCGTATACTCTTTCATACCCCACGTAAAGGGGAATGCCGCGTTCTTCGCAAAACTGCCGCACCAGATCCTCGTCCCGCTGCGCCGTGGGCCGCATGCCATGGTTCAGATGGCCCGCCGCCACGCGGAAATCCATCCGCCGTGACAGCGTGTGGAGATAGTGCAGCAGGCACATGGAATCCCGCCCGCCGGACACGGCGCAAAGCACGACGCCTCCCGGCTCCGGCAGCATGTCCCACTGTTCCATCCAGGGGATCAGATCCATGGGAGCACCTTCCTTATCCCTCATCGCCGTACCGGTTCTCCAGCGTGCCGAAGGAGGTGAATTCCGGCATCCAGCGCAGCTTCACCGTGTCCGTCTCACCGTGACGGTTCTTGGCGATGATGCACTCGGCGATGTCCCGCTCCTCGGTCTCCTTGTCATAGTAGTCCTCGCGGTAGAGGAACATGACGATATCCGCGTCCTGCTCAATGGCGCCGGACTCGCGCAGATCCGAGAGCATGGGGCGCTTGTTGTCGGCCCGTTTTTCGTTGGCGCGGCTCAGCTGGCTCAGACACAGCACCGGCACGCCCAGATTCTTGGCCATGATCTTCAGCATACGGGACATCTCAGACACCACATTCTGCCGGCTGTCGCCCTTGTGGCTCTGGTTGTCCGCGCCGCTCATCAGCTGCAGATAGTCGATGATCACCAGGCCCAGGTTGTCCAGCCGCAGGCACTTGGCGTTCATATCCGCCACGGTCAGCATGGAGTTGTCCTCGATGCGGATATCGGTGCGGCTCAGGGTGGACGCCGCCTCGGCGATCTTGACCCAGTCGCTCTCCCGCAGATTGCCGGTGGCCAGGCGCTTGCTCTCCACCAGTCCCTCGCCGGAGATCAGACGCTTCACCAGCTCCGTCCGGGACATCTCCAGGGAGAAGATGGCCACCGTCTTGCCGGTGCTCTTGGCGGCGTTCAGGGCGATGTTCAGGGCCATGCTGGTCTTCCCCATGCCCGGCCGGGCCGCCAGGATCACCAGGTTGCCCTTGCCGAAGCCGTTGGTCTTGGCGTCCAGGGTAGAGAAGCCGCTGGGCAGGCCCGGCAGCGTCTGGCCGCCGTTGGCCATCAGCTCCGCCAGCTCAGCCATCACGTCCTGCAGCACCACGCCGATGGGCGTCATGCCCTGGGCGCTGCGGCCCCGGCGGATATCGTAGATCCGCTGCTCCGCCAGCTCCAGCATTCCCTGGGCGGAGCCCACGCCCCGCTGCACCTCGGCGGTGATCTCCGCCGCGGCGGAGGCCACGGAGCGCATCAGCGACTTGTCGCGGACCATGCGGACATATTCCATCACGTTGGCGGAGGTGGGGGTCACCTCCATCAGCTGCAGCAGATAGCTGCGGGTGTTCTCGTTGGCCGTTCCGGCGCGCTCCATCTCTCCCGCCACGGTGACGCCGTCGATGGGCTTGGAGAAAATGAACATGGAGTAGATGGCCTCGAAGATATCCCTGTTCTGCTGCAGATAGAAGTCCTCCGGCTGCAGCTTGTCCATCACGTCCTTGATGCAGTCCGCGTCGATAAGCATGGAGCCCAGCACCGCCTGCTCCGCCTCCGGCGAATGGGGCAGGCTGAGGCCCAGCAGTTGTTCATCCATCGGCATGGAAATGCCTCCTTCCCAGCTTTTCAGCCCTTACTTGGCCTCCGTCACCAGCACGTAGACCGTGCCGCTGATCTCATAGCCCAGCCGGGCCTTGACCTGGTAGGCGCCGAAGGACTTGATGGGCTCCTCCAGCACCAGCTTCTTGCTGTCGATCTCCAGATCGTGCTGCTCCTTCAGGGCGGCGGCGATCTCCTTGGTGGTCACGGCGCCGAACAGGCGGCCGCCCTCCCCGCCCCGGGCGGGGATCTTGACCTGGCAGCTCTTCAGCTTTTCGGACAGCGCCGCAGCGGCGGCCCTGGCCTCCGCCTCGGCCCGGGCCTTGGCCTTCTCCTGCAGACGCATGGTGTTCACCGCGTCGGTGGTGGCCAGAGCCGCCAGTCCCCGGGGCAGCAGGAAATTGCGGGCGTAGCCCTCCGCCACCTCGATCATCTGGCCCCTTTTGCCCTTGCCCTTCACATCCTGCTTCAGAATCACTTTCATATCGTCTCATCCTTTCCGGTTTATTTATCGAAATAGTGGTCTATGGCCGCCATCAGTTGCTTTTTCGCCTCCGTCACCGTCCGCCCGGTCAGCTCGCCGCCGGCGGTGGTGGAGTTGCCGCCGCCGCCCAGAGCCTCCACAATGACCTGGACGTTGACTTCGCCCAGGGAGCGGGCGGAGATATACACGCCGTCGCCCTTGCGGTAGAGGACGAAAGAGGCCTGGACCCCCTGGAGCGTCAGCAGCTCGTCGGCCGCCTTGGCGGCGGTGACCCGGTCGTACTCCTCATCCAGCGCGGCGATGGCCAGATCCTTCCGGTACAGCTCCGCCTGGCGGATGATGTCGTACCGGGTGATCATGGACTGCAGATCGCTCTGGAACATGCGCTGCACCTCCTGGGTGTCTGCGCCTGCCCGGCGGAGATAGGCCGCCGCCTCAAAGGTGCGGCCGCCGGTGCGGTTGGTGAAGTTCTTGGTGTCCAGCACGATGCCCGCCAGCAGGGCCTCCGCCTCGCAGTGCTGCAGGTCCGCCGGCTCGATCAGATACTGCAGCAGCTCCGTCACCAGCTCGCTGGCGGAGGAGGCGTAGGGCTCGTGATAGTTCAGCGCCATCTTTTCGATATAGCTGCTGCCCCGGCGGTGGTGGTCGATGACGGCCACCCGGTTGCAGGTCTCCAGCAGCTGCTCGGACTCCACGCCGTTGGGGCGGTTGGTGTCCACCACCACCAGCAGCGCGCCGGACTGGGCCTTCAAAAACGCCTCGTTGCCGCTGATAAACACGCCGCTGTACTCCGGCAGCTCCTGCAGGCGGCGCAGCATGGGGTGCACGGCGTTGTTCTCCAGATCCATGACGATCTGGGCCTTTTTGCCCCGCTTCCGGGCAATGCAGCACACGCCGACCGCTGCGCCCAGGCAGTCCATATCCGCGTAGCGGTGGCCCATGACGTAGATCTGCCGGGCGTCGTCGATCAGCTCGCCCAGCGCGTTGGCCATGACGCGGGATTTGACCTTGGTGCGCTTCTCCGTTGTCTTGGCGCGGCCGCCGTAGAATTCGAAATTTGCCTTATCCTTCACCACGGCCTGGTCGCCGCCCCGGGACAGGGCCATCTCCAGCGCCATGGAGGCGTTTTTGAACAGGGCGTCAAAGCCCTCTGCCTCCCGGCCCACGCCGATGGACAGGGTGGCCGCCACGCCTTCGCCGGCGGTCACCTCCCGGACGCTGTCCAGCACGCTGAACCGGTGCTCCACGAAGTCGTTGTAGTTCTTCTCCTCAAAGAGGAACAGGTATCGGTCCCGGTCATAGCCCAGGATCAGTCCGCCCGTGTTGGCGGCCCAGGTGTTGAGCTTTTCCTCCAGCGCCGCCACCACCGCCGAGCGCTTGCTCTCCGGCGAGGCCTTCATCAGTTCCTCATAGTTGTCCACCATCAGGATGGCCAGCACGGGCCGGGTCATATCCAGCGTGGTGCGCAGATGCTCCAGCTCCGTCACGTCCATCCAGTAGGTGATGGCCAGGATCTCGTCGCCCCGGGCGATCTCCTCCGGGCGGCTCAGGGCGCCGAACACCCGGTAAAGCCGGTGGTTCCAGGACACCGGCTCCGGACACTCCCGCTTCCCCTCCATCAGCCAGTTCCGCTGGAAGCCGGGGACCACGTCCTCCATCAGGGACTCAAAGAGCCCGTCCTGCCGGTCGGTCAACTGCAGAAAGCCGTCGTTGCTCCAGACCACCTCGCCGGTGATGGCGTGGAAAACCACCATGGGCAGCGGGGCGTAGAGCATATTGGTGGAACGGGCGGAATCCATGCCGCCGGCGATGCGGTCCACGTACTGGCGCACGTTCTGCTGCGTCTTTTTGCTGCTCCGCAGACTGATGAGGAAAACCAGCGCAGCCACTACCGCCTCGCCGATGCCCAGGCGGACGTCCACCAGAAACGCCAGCGCCACGAAAATCAGCAGACAGACGATATACAGGATCGCATTGGTCCGCAGGATCCTGCCCAGTTTTCTGTTCACTGCTCACTCCTCCTTCATTCTGTCGGGGATACTTCTGCCATTTTATATGGAATGATTTATTATATCACGCTTTCTTCCTTTCTTCAATAAGTGTTTGGGAGATTTCCTCCTGCGGCGGGCGGCAGATTGACACAGGGAGGCGCCCATGGTAAAATGCGGTAAATGACGGCGTTTCCGCACCGCCGCAGCGGAACACCGAGAGAAGCGGCGCGGCACGGGAGGTAAATGATGAACCGAATGATAAAACGTGGATAGCGATCCTGCTGACGCTGGCCATGCTGCCGGCCCTGTGCGCCTGCGGCGGCAAAACCGCCAAGACCCCCGAGGCGGTGATGCTGGCAGCGGAGGAGCAGCTCCGCCGGGTGGACAGCGTCACCTTTGATATGAACATTCAAATGGTCCTGGAGGCCCAGGGGCAGACCATGGATCTGGGCATGACCATGCAGGCGGAGACCATCAAGGAGCCCGTGGCCGTCCGCTGCAACACCCACATCGGGATGCTGGGCGTGGACACCGAGGTCTATCTTCTGCAGCAGGACGGCGCCTACGTCACCTATACGGCTGTCAAGGACGGCGAGGGAAAGACCTCATGGTACAAGATGGCCCTGAACCAGAGCGAGCTGCAGGAGCAGATCGACAGCTACGACGCCGACAGCTTCTTCGGCACCCAGCTGAGCGTGGCCAAGGAGCTCAAGCTGATCGGCAAGGAGACGGTGGCCGGCAAGAGCGCCGTCCGCTACGACGGCGTGATCCCCCCCGACGCCATCGGCAAGGCGCTGGACGCTTCCGGCGCCGGCGATACCCTGGAGCTGCTGGGCATCGATCCCTCTGAGATCACCGAGGGCCTGCCCATCAGCATCTGGATCTACGAGGACGGGCTGCCCGCCAAGTACGAGTTCGACATGACGGAGATGCTGAGCCAGCTTCTGGCAAAGAACGAGAGCACGGCCCAGATCGTCTTCACCGCCATGGGCGCCTCCATGACCATCACCGGCGTGAACAACGTCCAGGAGATCGTCCTGCCGGACGAGGCGCTGGACGCCCAGGAGCTGGATCCCGACGACATCATCAACAACACGGACGAGGGCGAGGGGCTGGATCTGCCCTGGCATGAGGCTGCGATGGGCGACGCCATCACCCTGAGCGACGGCACGGAGCTGGCCGTCTCCGGCATCGCGGTAGACGACGGGGCCGGGACTATCCGGGTGGACGCGGGCCTGGCCGATCCGGCCAAGGCGCCTCTGGCTGCTCTGCTCTGCGCCAACGGTGAGGGCGAATACCAGTTGGAGCAGTACACCGTCGACGAGGCGGGCAACTACGTCTTCTCCACTGAGGGATACAAGGATCTCTCCGTGTACGCGGTGATCTTTGTGGACGGCAGCGTGGAGGACGGGGAGATCTGGTACGTCGACACAGCGACGACCGGCGAGTCCTGATCGGAAGTAAAAAAAGAGCCGGTGCGCAGCGCTTGCTTGCTGCGCACCGGCTCTCTTTTTTTCATACCTCCCGCCGGAGGATCCGGTAGATCAGATCCATGTCCAGGCCCTCCCGAACGGCGTCGGCCAGCTTGTCGTACTGCCGCTCCCGGTAGGCCGCCATGTCCACGGCGTCCAGGCTGGCGTAGTCCACGCCCTTCCGGCGGCACAGGGCGGAGAGCACCGCATCGGCCACGCCGGGGGCGTCGAAAATGCCATGGACGTAGCTGCCGTAGATATGCCCCTCGCCCAGCAGGGCGGGCAGCGCCTCCTGGCTGCGGCCCATGTGGATCTCGTAGCCCCGATAGGTCAGGCCGCTGAGGTCCGCCAGCGGACCGGTCACGTCACGGAACACGCCTGCGGTCTGGGTCTGGACCTTCTCCCCCAGGAACACCGTCTCCATGGGCAGCAGGCCCATGCCGGCGATCCCGGTGACGCCGGAGGCCTCCACACCCTGGGGGTCCTCCACCCGTCTGCCCAGCATCTGATAGCCGCCGCAGATGCCGAACACGATGGTGCCGGCAGCCGCGGCCTTCTGCACCGCAGCCTCCAGGCCGCACTGGCGCAGCCACATCAGATCCGAGATGGTGCTCTTGGTGCCGGGCAGCAGGATCATATCCGGCTGCCCCAGATCGGCCACCTTGTCCACGTACCGCAGCGACACGTTGCCGTACCGCTCAAAGGGGCTGAAATCCGTAAAGTTGGAGATCCGGGGCAGGCGGATCACCGCGATGTCGATGAGGCGGGCCTCGCTGCGGCGGGTGAACCGCTCGGAGAGGCTGTCCTCGTCGTCGATGTCCACGCGGATATAGGGCACCACGCCGGCCACCGGCACGCCGCACAGCTCCTCCAGGGTCTTCAGGCCCGGCTCCAGGATCTTCTTGTCGCCCCGGAACTTATTGACCACAGTGGCCTTGATCCGGGCCCGCTCGTCGGCCTCCAGCAGGGCCACGGTGCCGTAGAGCTGGGCGAAGACGCCGCCCCGGTCGATGTCGCCCACCAGCAGCACGGGGGCGTCCACCATCCGGGCCAGGCCCATGTTGACGATGTCCTCCTGCTTCAGGTTGATCTCCGCCGGGCTGCCGGCCCCCTCGATGACGATGACGTCGTTCTCCGCCGCCAGGGCGTTGTAGGCCTCCATCACGGCTGGCACGAACTCCCGTTTGCGGCGGTAGTACTCCATGGCCCGCATGTTGCCCACTACCCGGCCGTTCACGATGACCTGACTGCCCACGTCGGTGGTGGGCTTGAGCAGGATGGGGTTCATCCGCACGTCGGGGGCGATCCCCGCCGCCTCGGCCTGCACCACCTGGGCCCGCCCCATCTCGCCGCCGTCGGCGGTGATAAAGGAGTTGAGGGCCATATTCTGGCTCTTGAAGGGGGCCACCCGCCAGCCGTCCTGCCGGAAGATCCGGCACAGCCCGGCGCACAGCAGGCTCTTGCCGGCGTTCGACATGGTCCCCTGGATCATGATGTTCATTGCCATGGCTCATTCCTCCCGCAAAAGGCCCGGACGGCGGCCAGCAGTCTGTCGTTTTCCTCCCGGCGCCGCACGGCGATGCGATACCAGCCCGGCCCCAGGCCGGGGTAGTTGGCGCAGCTGCGGATGGCGACGCCCTGTTCCCGCAGGGCCGGGTCCAGCGCCTCCGGCGCCCGGAACAGCAGGTAATTGGCCTGGGAGGGGCACACGTACCACCCCAGCGCCTCCAGCGCCGCCCGGAGCCGGGGCCGCTCCGCCCGGATCAGCGCCCGGGTCCGCTCCAGAAAGTCCTCCTGTCCCAGGGCGGCGATCCCCGCGGCCTGGGCCGGAGTAGACACGTTCCAGGGCTGGACGGAGGCAGCCATGGCGGAGAGCAGGGCCGCATCGGCGCTGAAGCCGCAGCCCAAACGGAGTCCGGCCATGCCGTAGCTCTTGGTGAAGGCCTTCAGCACGAAGACCTCCGGCTCCTCCGCCAGACGGCGGCACAGACTGTGCCGCTCCTGGCACAGGTCCACAAAGCACTCGTCCACAAACAGACGGCACCCCTGCTCCCGGCAGCGATCCAGGATCTGCTCCATCAGCTCCTGCGGGATCCGCTGTCCGGTGGGGTTGTTGGGGTCGCAGAGAAACACCGCGTCGGGCCGGACCGCCGCGAGCGTGTCCAGAAAGGACTCCGTCAGGACAAAGTCGTCCTCCTGCCGGAGCAGGTGCATATGGCAGCGGCAGCCCGTCTGCTCCAGCGCCAAGGCATACTCCAGAAAAGTGGGCGCCGTCAGCAGGGCCGTCCGGGGCGCCGCGGCGCGGCAATAGGCGTAGATCAGTTCCGCCGCCCCGGCGCCGCAGAGGACGTACCGCTTCGGCACACTTTCAGCCGCGGCAATCGCAGCCGTCAGCTCCCGGCAATAGGGATCGGGGTACCGGTCCAGCCGGTCCAGCACGGCGGACACCGCCCGGCGCACCGCCTCCGGCGTGCCCAGCGGGTTGATGTTGGCGGAAAAGTCCAGTATGACGTCCCCGCCGTAGACGTCTCCCCCGTGGGGATTTTTCGTTTCGTACAGCATGGTTCAAATCAAGGTCAGGACCAGCAGCCGCAGCCCCCCGCACAGCAGCAGGGACAGCAGGGCCGTGGCGTACAGCAGTTTGCAGGAACGGGGAATGTCCTCCGGCTCGATCTCCCGCAGGGGATCGCCGATGTATTCCTTCCTGTGCAGCACCCCGTGATACCAGGCGTCCCCCGCCAGGCGCAGGCCCAGCAGTCCGGCGCAGACGGATTCGGTCTGGGCGGAGTTGGGGCTGGCGTGGCGATACCGATCCCGGCGGAAGATCCGCCAGCCGTTTTTCACGTCCAGGCCCAGGAGCCCTCCCGCCGCCAGCATCAGCAGGGCGGAGAGGCGGGCGGGAAGGAAATTGCACACGTCGTCCATCTTCGCCGGCACCAGGCCCAGATCCCGGTAAGGCGGCTCCACGTACCCCAGCATGGAGTCCATGGTGTTCACCGCCTTGTAGAAAAAGCCCAGGGGCGCGCCGCCCACGGCCAGGAAGAGCATGGGGGCCACCACGCCGTCGGAGGTGTTTTCCGCTACGGTCTCCACCGCCGCCCGGATCACGCCGGCCTCATCCAGCCGCTCCGTGTCCCGGCCCACGATCATGGACACCGCCCGGCGGGATGAGGCCAGATTCCCGGTCTTCACCGCACGGAACACCTTCATGCTCTCCGTGCGCAGGGACCGGGTGGCCAGGATCTGCCAGCACATGATGGACTCCGCCGCCAGGCCCAGCCAGGGGGTCAGCCGGTAGCACAGACGCAGCAGGAAAAACGGAATCGCCGCGGAGATCCCCGCCGCCAGCACCCACAGCAGGGCGCCGGCGGCATTCTCGCCCCGGACCGTCTTGGGAAAGATCCGCCGCAGCAGCTTTTCCAGCGCCGAGATCAGCTTTCCCATGGCCACCACCGGGTGGGGAAATCCGTGGGGATCGCCCAGCAGCAGATCGATGCAAAAGCCGATCCCCAACGCCCACAGCGACCACATCACGTCCGTCCTCCCTGCATGGTGAAAATATAGATGGGATTCTGCCCCGTCATCAGGTGGTAGGGGCCGGCCTTCTTGTCCCGGGCCACGGTCAGGGACACCGTCTCCGTCTCGGCAAAGCCGAAGCTGCGGACGCAGGCCGTCAGCTCCGCCACGGACTCCAGGGCAATGGCCGTGGCCACGATGCGGACCGCCGGATTCTTCTCCAGCGCCAGGGCGACGATCTCCTTCAGGTTGCCCGCGCTGCCGCCGATAAAGACGTGGGTGGGCGCAGGCAGATCAGCGCAGCACGCCGGCGCCGTGCCGGACACGACGGTCACGTTGTCCGCGCCCAGCCGGCGGCAGTTCTCCGCCAGCAGCGCCAGGGCGTCCTCCCGCCGCTCCACGGCGAACACCCGTCCGCCCCTGGCCTGAAGGGCCATCTCGATGGCAACGCTGCCGGTCCCGGCCCCCACGTCCCAGCAGCAGGCGCTCTCCGTCAGCTGCAGCTTGGAAAGGCACACGGCGCGCACCTCGCTCTTGGTCATAGGCACCACGGGCCCCTGGCCGGAGCGCAGGAAGCTCTCGTCCGGCAGGCCGTGGGTCACCACCCGGTCTGCCGCCTTTTCATTTTCGATCAGCACGGCGCTGAGGCTCTGAAACGTCTTTTCTGCCATCTCCGCCGCCGCGCCCGTCGTCACCTTCTCATCGGGGTAGCTCAGCCGCTCCCCCACGTGGACCGTCACGTCGCCCAGGCCGCTCTCCGCCAGGCGGCGGCACAGGGCCCCGGCCCCGTTCTCTCCGCCCACCAGGGCGAATACCCGGCGATTGGACCGCACATCGGGGACGATATCCCTCTCCCGCCCGTGGAGACTGACCGGGCGCACGTCCTCGTAGGACGCACCCAGCCGGGCGCACAGATACGAAAGAGAGCTGAGGCCCGGCAGGATCCTCACGTCACAGTCCGCCAGCAGGGGCAGCAGCTTTTTGGCGCCGCTGAAAAAGCCCACGTCGCCGGACATGACCACGGCAAATCGGTCAAATTCCCCATGCTCCCGGATAAGGCCCGCGATCGTCTCCGGAGATACGGCGTCAAAGGCCGCCTGGCCGGGACGGGTCACCGCCTCGGTCATGCGCCGGGCGCCGATGCAACACTCCGCGTCCGCCACGGCGGACAGCACCTCCCCGGTCATGGCCTCCCGGCTGCCGGGGCCGATGCCGGCCACGGTCACCCGGGGCCGCCGGGTCAGGCCGAAGCGGCGGCTCAACTCCTCCCACACCGCCGCAAAGGGCAGGCCCTCCCGCTGGGGCGGCCTGCCGACGACCACCAGACGGGCGCCGGCGTCCCGGGCGGCGGCGATCTTCTCGCCGAAGCCGCCGGGGGTCCCCGTGTCCTTTGTCACCAGGCAGACGGCCCCCGTGCTGCGCAGCGTGGCGGCATTCATCTCCCGGGAGAAGGGGCCCTGCATGGCGATCACGTGGGAGGGCGGCAGGCCCGCCGCCCGGCAAAGGGCCAGGGAGTCCTCCATGGGCAGCACCCGGGCGTAAACCCGCCCGGCGAAGTTCCGTATCCCCGTATAGCGGGAGAGCTCCTTGCTGCCCGTGGTCAGGAGAACGTTCCCCTCCAACGTATTCAAATAGTCCACCGCGGCGGCGATATCCGGCACGAACACCGCGTCCTCCGGCGCATCGCCGCTGCCGCGCAGCAGGCGCAGATAGGCGGTCCCCGTCCGCTCGCAGGCCGCGGCGATATTCTCCGTCACGGCGCTGGCGTAGGGGTGGGTGGCGTCCACCACCGCGGCAAAGCCCTGGGCGGCGAACAGCTCCGCCATCTCCCCGGCGGTCATGCGCCGGGCCGAGACGGTCAGGTTCTCCGCCGGGGGGATCAGGGTCTCCCCGTACTCCGTGGCCACGCAGGCCCACACCCGTACGCTCTGGCGGCATAAGCGCTCCACCAGCTCCCGGCCCTCGGTGGTGCCGGCAAATACACAGATCTTATACATCCCGATATCCTCGCGGCGTCACCATCCGGCCGCCGATCATCCGCGTCATTTCGTTTCCGATGAAAACGGTGCAGAACATGTCCACCTCCGCGTCGTGAAGCTGTCCCAGCGTGTAATAGCGCCGCTCCTCCCCCTCCCGGCCGATGTTCCGGGCCACGGCACAGCACCGGTCCGCCGGCAGGATCTCCAGCAGCACGTCGCAGGCCCGGCGCAGATGGTCCGGCCTGCCCCGGCTGGCGGGGTTATAGAGGGCGATGGACAGGTCCGCCTCCGCCGCCGCGCGCAGCCGCCGGCAGATCTTCTCCCAGGGGGTCAGCCGGTCGCTGAGGCTGATGACGGCGAAGTCGTGGGTCAGGGGCGCGCCCAGCAGGGCCGCGCCGCTGCAGGCGGAGGTCAGCCCCGGGATCACCCGGATCTCCGGCTCCCCGGACTCGCCCCGCAGCTCGTACAGCAGGGCGGCCATGCCGTAGATCCCGCTGTCGCCGGAGCAGATCATGGCCACGTCCTTTCCCCGGCGGGCCTCCTCCAGCGCCATGCGGCAGCGCTCCGTCTCCCGGGTCATGGGGGTGGTCAGGAATTCCTTGTCCGGATACCGCTCCCGCACCAGGTCCACGTACACGTGGTAGCCCACGATGACCTGACACTGCTGCAGCGCCAGGTCTGCGGCAAAGGTCATGTTCTCATAGTTGCCGGGGCCGATCCCCACAACGCTCAGCTTACCCAAAGCGCACCTCCGTTTCCTCCAGGGCCACGGCCACGGTCACGCCGTCCGCCGCGGTCTTTCTCACGATCAGCCGCCCGCCGCCGGCCAGGGCGGCGCGCTCGCACACGTTGTCCACCCCCGTCACGCTGCGGACGAAGTCCGAGGGGGTGAAGTCGCCGGGCACCTGCTCCAGCTCCCCGGCGCTGTAAAACCGCACGGGCCAGTCCCGGCTGCGGCAGAAGGCCAGCAGGCCCGGCTCCTCCGCTTTCAGGTCGATGGAGGATGCGTCCTTCACCGCCCGGGGATCCAGGCCGCTTTGGGAGAGCGCGCCGTCCACCGCCGCGGCGATGGCGCCGCTCTCCGTGCCCCGGCGGCAGCCGATGCCCAGGTGCAGACACCGGGGGATCAGCCGCAGGGTGCGGTCAAAGGGCCGGGCCGTGGTGCAGGTGACGTAGATCCCCAGGGGTCCCCGCTCCCCCGGCACCGTGCCGGCAGGCAGGTCCGAGGCCAGGGGAAAGTCGCTCTTCAGAGGCACGTCCCCCTCCAGGATCGCGGCGGAGACCGCCTTGGCCGCCGCCATATCGTCAATGATCATGCCGTTCTCCGCCGCCCAGGCATCCGCGGAGAAGCGGCCGTTGATATCCGTGGCCGTGGTGATCACCGCCGTGGCCTGCAGCGCCGCCGCCAGGCGGCGGGCCAGGGCGTTGGCGCCGCCGATGTGGCCCGACAGCAGGGGAATCACGAAGCCTCCCCGCTCGTCCACGCACAGCACCGCCGGGTCCGTGCACTTGCTGCGGACCCAGGGAGCGATCTCCCGGACGGCAATACCGCAGGAGCCCACGAAGATCAGAGCGTCCGAATCGGCAAACCGCTGGCCGTACAGCGCCGCCGCGTCCTTGGGCATGGGGGTGAAATCCGGCTCGGCCAGCCGCTCCGGGGCGCAGGCGCACCAGTCCCCCGGCAGGACGGCCATGATCCGCCGGGCCGTGGCGCATCCCCGGCGGCTGTAGGCAAACAGGGTCAGCTTCATCGCTCCGCCTCCCGGAACTCCGTGGTGAAGCCGGGATCGTACAGCAGGGAGCGCAGATACCTGTCCCCCATGCAGCCGCCCACGATGATGAGGCTGGTCTTGGTGAGGCCGTTCTTTGTCACGGTTTCGTGCAGGGTGTCCACCGTGCAGCGAAAGATCCTCTCCTCCGGCCAGGTGGCCTTATAGACCACCGCCGCCGGCGTGTCGCCGGGATAGCCCCCTGCCAGCAGCTCGCTCTGGAGCTTCTCCGTCAGGGAGGTGCTGAGAAACAGCACCATGGTGGCCCGGTGGGCGGCCAGGGAGCGGATGGACTCCCGCTCCGGCACCGGCGTGCGGCCCGCCGCCCGGGTGATGATCACCGTCTGGCTCACATCCGGCAGCGTATACTCGGTTTTGAGGGATGCCGCCGCCCCGCAGAAGGAGCTGACGCCGGGACACACGTCAAAGTCGATCCCCCGCCGGATCAGCTCGTCGAACTGCTCCCGGACGGCGCCGTAGATGCTGCTGTCCCCGGTGTGGAGGCGCACGGTGGTCTTGCCGGCGGCCTCCGCCCGCTCCACCGCGGCGATCACCTGCTCCAGCGTCATCTCGGCGCTGTTGAGGATCTCACAGCCCTCCCGGCAATAGTCCAGCAAGGCGGGATTCACCAGGGAGCCGGCGTAGATCACCACGTCCGCCTCCCCCAGCAGCCGCGCGCCCCGGACCGTGATGAGATCCGGCGCGCCGCTGCCCGCACCCACGAAATGTACCATAGCTTATCCCTCCGTGATCGTATGTAAAAGCTCCCTCGCCCCGGGCGTGGCCTCCAGCAGGCCGTATACCCGGGAGAACAGGATGGTCTCCACCGGCATGCCGTCCCCGGCCCGGCGGGTCAGGTGAAAGATGATTTTCTCCGTCAGTGAGCGCAGTGCGGCGCCGCACAGATCGCCGCCCGCCTCCTGCAGCAGACGCAGGGCGTCGTCGCAGGTGACGCATTCCAGTATCCGGCGGACGGCGGCAGCGTCGGCGCCGCAGGCGGCCGCGTGGGCGGCCAGGATCTCCATGCGGCAGTCGCCGTAGCGGGAGTGGGTGTTCATCATGCCGCCGGCCAGCTTCACCAGCTTGCCGATATGGCCCACCAGCAGGATCTTCGCAAAGCCCAGCTCCCGGCAGGCGTCCACGGTCTCGCCGATGAAGTTGGAGGTCTGCACCGCCGGCGCCGGGTCCACGCCCAGGCCGGTGCGCAGGAATTCCACGCCGTAATTGCCGGGAACCAGCAGGGCGTATTCCCTGCCCAGGGCCCGGCGCTGCCGCAGCTCCACCCGGATGGTGTCCACCAGGGCCTTTTCGCTCATGGGCTCCACGATGCCGGTGGTGCCCAGGATGGAGATGCCGCCCTCGATGCCCAGGCGGGGGTTGAAGGTGCGCTTTGCCAGCGCCTCCCCCTCCGGGGCGGAGATGATCACCGTCAGGCCGCCGGTATAGCCGGTCAGCTCCATGACCTCCTCCACGTTCTCCCGGATCATGCGCCGGGGCACGGAGTTGATGGCCGCGGCGCCCACCGGCTGGTCCAGCCCCTGCCGGGTCACCCGGCCCACGCCCTGTCCGCCGTCGATGACCACGCCGGGGGCGTCCCGCCGGGACACGGCGGCGCAGATATACGTACCGTTGGTCACGTCGGGGTCGTCGCCGCTGTCCTTCCGGATGGCGCAGCTCACCGCCGCCTCCTCCGTCCGGATCTGCTCCACGGCCAGCTCCAGCACCGTGCCTCCGGGGGTCTGCAGGGTGATGCGCTCCTTTCGCGTCCCCGTCAGCAGCATCCAGGCCGCCGCCTTGGCCGCCGCCGCGGCGCAGGAGCCGGTGGTGTAGCCCAGGCGGAGCTTTTTTCCGTTTTTGACAACGAATTCTTCCATCATATCTTCCTTACCGCAGGATCTGATACAGCATGGCGTTGCAGATGGCCGCCGCCACGTTGCTGCCGCCCTTTCGGCCCCGGGCCACGATATAGGGCACGGGATCGCCCAGGATCAGCTCCTTGCTCTCCACCACGTTGACGAAGCCCACCGGCACGCCGATGATCAGCGCCGGGGTCAGGCGGCCCGCCTCCATCAGCCGGTGAAGGGACACCAGGGCCGTGGGGGCGTTGCCGATGGCAAAAATGCAGGGCTTTTCCAGGGCAGCGGCGTGTTCCATGGACACGAAGGCCCGGGTGACGCCCCGCTCTTTGGCCTCGGCCGCCACGTCGGGGTCGGACATGAAACAGTGCACTTCCCCGCCCAGGCGGCCCAAGATCCCTTTATTGATGCCGGCGCGGGCCATCTGGGTGTCGGTGACGATGTCGCAGCCGCCGCGCAGGGCCTCGATCCCCTTGGCCACGGCGCCGGGGGAGAAAACCAGGTTGTCCACGTAGTCGAAATCCGCCGTGGTGTGGATCACCCGCTTGATGACCAGCTCGTTTTCCGGCGCCAGACGGCGCTCTCCCAGGATCTCGCCGATGATCTCAAAGCTGCGCTTTTCGATGTCGCCGGGCTTGATGTTCTCAATCATGGCTGTGCTTCTCCTCGATACAGGTCTCATAGAAATGCCGCGCAAAGGCGGGGTTGGCGCAGAAGTGGAAATGGGGATACCCGGCATACAGCCGGGGTGTGGACACCGCGCAGGTCCACTGCCGCCCGTCCGGCTTGGCGGCGGTGAAGCCGTCGCCGGGGCGGGTGCAGTCCCAGTAGTGGAATTCGTGGGCGGGGATCTCCTCCCCGGCCCGGCAGAGCAGATTGTCCTCCCGGGCCCGGAGGGTCACGTAGCCGAAACGGGTCAGGCGGCCGGCGTCGGTACACCGGCCCTTCAGGAAGCCCGCCATGGGGAGGCCGCCCACCGTCTCGTTGAGATACATGAAGCCGCCGCACTCGGCGATGCAGGGCAGGCCCCGCTCCAGCGCCCGGCACACGGACCGGCGCATGGACTCGTTGGCGCTCAGCTCCGCCGCGTACAGCTCCGGGTAGCCGCCGCCCAGATAGAGGCCGTGGCTATCCTCCGGCAGGACCGGATCCTCCAGGGGGCTGAAATCCACCAGCTCCGCGCCCATGCGGCGCAGGAGGTCCAGGCTGTCCTCGTAGTAGAAGCAGAACGCCCGGTCCCGGGCCACGGCGATACGGACGCGCTCCAGCCGGGGCAGGGGCGCCTCTTCCCAGGTGACGGGGGACGCACCGTCGGCCAGGGCCAGCAGCCCGTCCAGATCGACGGTCTTCTCCGCCTGGAGCGCCAAGGCGTGCATCTTCTCCTTCAGATCCCGGACCTCGTCGGCGGTGACCAGGCCCAGGTGGCGGCTCTCCAGGGCTGCGCCGGTCATCCGGGGCAGATAGCCCAGGGGCCGGAGGCCCAGGCGCTGCTGTAGCTCCTCCGCCAGGGCCCGATACGTCTTCTCCGCACACTGGTTGAAGATCACCCCGGCAATATGGTTGTCCGGGTACAGGGTCAGAAAGCCCGCGGCCACGGCCAGGGCCGAGAGGGCGGCGCCCCGGGCGTTGACCACCAGGACCACGGGGCTCTCCGTGGCCTGGGCCACCCGGTAGGTGCTGGCCTCCGGCGTCATGCCGATGCCGTCGTAGTAGCCCATGACGCCCTCGACGACGCTGATCTCCCGGTCTGCGCCGTTTCGCGCCAGCAGGGTGCGGAGGGTGTTTTCATCGAAGAAGAAGGGGTCCAGATTGGCGCTCCTGGCGCCGGTGATCCGGCGGTGAAACATGGGGTCGATGTAGTCCGGCCCGCATTTGAAGGCCCCCACCCGCAGCCCGCGGTCCACCAGGGCCTGGAGCACCGCGCAGGTCACGGTGGTCTTGCCGCAGCCGCTGTTGGTCCCGGCCAGCAGTATTCTGGGTATCCGCTGATTCATCCCTTCACCTTCCGTTCTCTGAAAAAAAGCGGTCGGGGCAACGATGCTGCCTCAACCGTTTTTCCGCAACAGGGATCCCCCTTGGGGATCGGCTTCAAGCAGGTCTTCTGACTTGCACAGCGGAGGGATCCCCCTCCCGGCCGCGTCCTGCCTTCCCGGTTGCCCAGTGACCGGCTCTCGCCGACGAACGCGTGCCCCTGCGCTTACAGCGGCGGTTCCGTCCGGGATTCTCACCCGGTTGTCTATTCTCCCCGCGCCGCCCGGCCTCCGGCCCCAGCAGACGCGAAGCACTTGAAGCGAAATGTTCATTATTATATTAGATTGTAATATTTCCCCCCGGCTTTGTCAAGGCGGCCCCTCTCTCCCCGGACCGCGGCTTTTTTGCAAAAGGGACTGGACGAACGACGTCTCCCGTTATATAATATGCCATATTAGATATCGCGTGGGTTTCCACAAGCTGAGAGAGGAGGAGAATTCGTGGAGAAAAACACCCGCCGTCTGCGCTGGATGCGGCTGGATAATGCCGCTCTGATCTTTCCCGCCGCCCTGCGGCGCCACTGGAGCAACGCCTTCCGCCTCTCCTTCACCTTCCGGGACCCGGTGGATCCCGCCCTCCTCCAGCTGGCGGTGGACGCCGCCGCTCCCCGCTTCCCCTCCGTTTTCGTCCGGCTGCGGCGCAGCGCCTTCTGGTACTATCTGGAGGAGGTGGCCCGGCCGCCCATCGTGCGGCAGGACAGCAGCCGGCCCCTGGTGGGCATGACCCGCCGGGAGGTGGGCCGCTGCGCCGTGCGGGTGCTCTACTACCGCAACCGCATGGCGGTGGAGTTTTTCCACGCCGTCACCGACGGCACCGGCGCCCTGGTCTTCGCCAAGTCTCTGGCGGCGGAGTACGTCCGCCGCCGCTACGGGGCGGCGGTGTCCTGTGTCAGCGGCGTCCTGGATCTGGCGGAGGAGCCCCGGCCGGAGGAGCTGGAGGACAGCTTTCAGCGCAGCGCCGGGCCCGTGGCCGCCCCCCGGGACGACCGCAACGTGTACCGCTTCCGGGGCACGCCCGAGCCGGACCGGTTCCTCCACGTGACCCTGGGCATTCTGGACAGCGCGCTGCTCCGGCAGCGCAGCCGGGAGCTGGGCGTCACCGTTACCGCCTGGCTGACGGCGGTGCTGCTGCAGGCCATCCTGGAGATCCAGGCGCAGGACGTGCCCCGGCGCAGCCGCCGCAGGCCCGTCAAGGTACAGATCCCGGTGGACCTGCGCCGGCTCTACGGCGGACAGACCCTGCGGAACTTCGTGGCAGTGGCCAACGTGGGCGCCGATCCCCGTCTGGGCGACTACACCCTGGAGGAGCTGGCGCAGACGGTCCACCACCAGATGCAGCTGCAGATCACACCCAAAAATATGCAGACCATTTTCACCCCCAACGTGAACAGCCAGCGCAATCCCTTCCTGAAGGTGGTGCCCCTGTTTCTGAAAAACGTCATCATGCGGGCGGTGTTCGACGCCGTCGGCGAGCGGGTGTCCACTCTGTCCCTGTCCAATCTGGGCGAGGTGGCGCTGCCGCCGGAGATGGCCCCCTTTGTGGAGCGGGTGGAATTCGTGCTGGGGCCCCAGTCCACCGCCCCCTACAACGCCAGCCTTACCACCTGGAACGGACAGACGTTCCTGAATATCGTCCGCAACACCACGGAGCCCCGGCTGGAGGAACAGGTTTTCACCCGGCTGGTCCGTCTGGGTTTCCACGTGTCCGTGGAGTCCAACAGCAGATAGGAGGATCCCCATGTATTGTGTCAAATGCGGCGTGGAGCTGCAGAAGGGCGCGGACCGCTGCCCCCTCTGCGGCCTGCCGGTGTATCACCCGGCCCTGCACGAGGAGCCGGAGGCCGCCCCCTACCCCCGCTGCGCCGAGGGCGAGGGCGCCGTGAGCCACGGCGGACTGCTGTTCGTGCTCACCGTTCTCTTCGCCCTGCCGGTACTGGTCTGCCTGGTGACGGATCTGACCATGAGCGGCGGCGTTCGCTGGAGCGGTTATGTTTCCTTCGGCCTGCTGTGGGCCTACATCTCCTTCTGCCTGCCCCTGTGGTTCAAACGGCGCAGCCCCGTGGTCTTCTTCCCCGTGGCCATGGCGGCGCTGATCGCCCTGGCCCTGTACGTCTGCCTGAAAACCGGCGGACGCTGGTTCCTGCCCTTCGCCTTTCCCGTGGGCGGGGCGCTCCTGCTGCTGGGAGAGGCGGTGATCGTGCTGCTGCGCCGCGCCGTGGGAGACCGCCGCTATCGCGCCCTCTTCATCCTGGGCGGGGCGGCCGCCGCCGCCGGCGGCCTGTGCATGCTCATCGAGTTCCTGCTCCGCGTCGCCTTCGCCCTGCCCATGCGCTGGTGGTGTCTCTATCCCCTGTCGGCCCTGGGGCTCATCGGCGCCGCACTGATCGTCATCGGTCTGTGTCCGGCGCTGCGCCGCTCGCTCTACAAAAAAATGTTCATATAGCTGTCAATATCTGCCGTCAAAAGCTGTCTATACAGATGAAGGACCTTCAAAGCGACGGAAGGAGGAGGGGCATGGACGACCGAAAAATCGTGGAGCTGTTCTGGCGGCGGGACGAAAACGCCATCGCCGAGACCCGGCGCAGATACGGCGGCTTCTGTCACACCATCGCCCTGCGCATCCTGTCTGACCGGCAGGACGCGGAGGAGTGCGTCAGCGATACCTGGCTGGCCGCCTGGAACGCCATACCGCCCCAGCGCCCCGCCCGCCTGCAGCCCTGGCTGGGCAGGGTGGTGCGGAATCTGGCCATCAACCGCTGGGAGAAAAACCGGGCCCAGAAGCGGTACGCCGGCGTGGAGCTGCTGCTGGACGAGCTCTCCGAGGCCATTCCCTCCCCGCAGACGGTGGAGCGCACGCTGGAGGCCAGAGAATTGGGCGAGCTCATCAGCGCGTGGCTGAGAGATCTGCCCGCCCAGGACCGAAAGCTGTTCCTCCGCCGGTATTGGAACGGCGAGGCGCTGAAGGATCTGGCCGGGCCCCTGGGCGAGAGCCCGGAACAGCTGGCCCAACGGGCCTTCCGCCTGCGCCGGGCGCTGAAGACTGAACTGGAAAGGAACGGTGTATCCCTATGAGAGACGAGCGCAGCAAAAAGCTTTATGACGGCATCACCCATATTGACGACGAGCTGGTGGAGGAGGCCCAGGCCCGCGTGCCCAACCACCGCCCCTGGCTCCGGTGGGCGGCGGCCGCCGCCTGCCTGTGCCTGATCGTGACGGGGGTGCTGCTGGCGCGGCGGCCCGCGGCCAACAGCCCCAACAACACGGGTCCCATCCCCGCCCTGGTGGCGGCGGAGGCCCACTATCCGGAGATGGCGCCCTATCCCGGCGAGAACGCCAGCGATAAGGAACAGAAGGCGTGGTTCGACTCCATGCGGGCTCAGCGGAACCAGCCGGAAGGCTACGCCGACGGTCTGGACGCCTTTTTCACCGCCAGCGCCCGGCAGCTCCTGTCCGGCGCCGACGGGGAAAACCGGGTCTGCTCCCCCCTGAACGTGTATATGGCCCTGGCCATGCTGGCGGAGACCGCCGGCGGGGAGAGCCGGCAGCAGATCCTGGAGCTCCTGGGGGCTGACAGCATCGACAGCCTCCGCGCCCAGGCCCGGGCCGTCTGGAACGCCAGCTACCGCGACGACGGCGTCAACGTGGTGCATCTGGCCAATTCCCTGTGGCTGCGGGACGACATGGACTACGTACAGTCCACTGCGGACACCCTGGCGGAGAACTACTACGCCTCCTCCTACCGGGGGAAGATGGGCAGCGAGGCCTTTGACAACGCCCTGCAGGTGTGGCTGAACAGCCAGACCAACGACCTGCTGACCCAGCAGGCCTCCGGCGTGCATCTGACCCCGACGACGGTGCTGGCCCTGGCCTCCGCCATCTACTTCAAGGCGCCCTGGTCGGACAGCTTTGATCCCGACAACACCTCCGCCGACGTGTTCCACGCCCCGGAGCAGGATCTGACCCGGGACTTCATGCACCGAACCTGGCTGGGCAGCGTCTACCGGGGCGACGGCTTTGCCGCCGTGGAGCTGGCGCTGCTGGACAGCGGCTCCATGTGGCTGCTGCTGCCCGACGAGGGCGTGACGCCCGACGAGCTGCTCGCCGGCGACGCCGTGAGCTTCCTGCTCTCCGACAAGTGGGACGAAGAGGCGGACGACCGGGCCGAGCCGGGCACCTATATCATCAACCTGTCCCTGCCGAAATTCGACGTGGCCTCCGATTTGGATCTGGCCGATGGACTGCAGGCCCTGGGCGTCACCGACGTGTTTTATCCCGGCGCCGCGGACTTCTCCCCCTTGACCGACGCGGAGAGCGTCTGCCTGTACCGCGCCAAGCACGCCGCCCGGGTCACCGCCGACGAGGACGGCGTGGAGGCCGCCGCCTTCACCGTACTCATAACCGACGGCGAGGCACCGTCGAACCCGGAGGAGTACGACTTCAACCTGGATCGCCCCTTCCTCTTCGCCATCACCGGCACGGACGGCCTGCCCCTGTTCATGGGCGTGGTGAACGAGCCGTAACTATCGAACCAGAAGCAGGAGAACGGCATGACCATCTGTCATGCCGTTCTCTTTTATTGCGTCCCGCCGCAGAGAAAACTGCTGTGCCCCGTTATTGACGGTCGGCGCACTCAGAAAACGATGCCCTGCTCGTTCGATACCTCGGCGGAGATGAAGATAATGCCGTCGCCGTAGATAAAGAAAAAGCCGTCCTTGTCCGCCTGGTGACGGGTACTGATGTTCTCCACTCTGCTGACCTTGTACCCCATCTCCCTCATGACCGCGTCCCACTCTTCCAGCGAGGAGTTGACGGTCAGGCCATATACCGCCACGGCAGGGTCCGTGATCCGAATGAGCGTCACGAACTGACCGCCGCTGGAATAGTCGGGATAGGGGGTGACGGTATAGGACACGGAAACGTCGGGGGCGCGCGGGTTCCAGCCGCCCTCGTCGGTGAGGGCACGATAACCTAGGCCCAGATACTCCTGGGCGCCGAACACGGCGAGCTCGTCGTGCCCGCTCCAATCCACACCCTCCACGTTCTCCGTGATCCAGAATTCCAGCGGGCAGTCCTCCGGCCAGGGCGGAGCGCCGGGGACTCCCTCGTGCGCAGGGGGCGAGGCCGTGCTTCCGCAGCCCAACAGACCGAAGCAGAGGACCGGGATGAGCAGCGCAAAGATCCGTCTTTTCATATGCGACATACCTCCCTCCGTATTTTACGGCAAGCTGTCCGCGCCGTTGAACACCTCCGGCGCTGGGGTAGACGTTTCCCCGAAATACTCGCCGTACAGCAGGAAATGGCAACCCAGCTCCCCATCCAGCGGGTAATTTCGCAGCTGCTCCGCCGTGGCGTGGATGGTGAAATAATGGTGCTCGAGAGACCCGTCGTTGTATGTCTCCAGAGCGACGAGATAGCCCGCGTCCGCCAGCCGGTCGCACTCCCTCCGGGCAAGTACATCCCCGGCGTCGATCTGCACGCCGTCGCGGAAAAACTCGATCATCACCCGGTAGCGGACGGAGTCGCCGTAATTCTCCATGGCGGCCGTCAGAGAATCAGAGAAGACGCATGCTCCGTTGGCGACGGCCATGTCCCCCGAATAGGTCGATTGGCCGAAGGCCTCGATCATCGGCACGATTGCACCGGGCTCGCTGTCTCCATCCGGCCCCATGACCGGCTCGGATGCCTCCACCGGCTCTTGCTGCACGTTGCTCTCGACGGGCTTGCTGGCCGTGTTTTCCGGATCCGGCGCCGTGATGGCCGTTCCCCCGTTGCTGCGCAGTGCCAGCGCTCCGACGGCCACGATGCACACACAGGCCGCTGCCGCAGCCCATCTGACCCAGGGCCGGGCGCGCTTCGGCCTGTCTGCCAGCGCCTCCTCCACCAGATCGTCGTCCACCAGCGTGATGCCGTCGTACAGCCGAGCCCGCCGACCAGGGGAGGAGGCCCCTGAGAAAAGGTGCTTGGATGTTACTTCTTGTCCTGGATGCCGGCGATGACCTTGGCCAGCTGCTTCTTGCCCTGGATGTTGCCCTGCCGGGCGATCATGATCCGCTGGGCCTGGGGGGAGCCGGCGCCGTGGAGGCTCTCGGTGCGGTAGCCCACCGCCGCGGAGCCCAGGCACATGTTCTCCAGGAACCGCAGGATCCGCTGGCGGTCCTCCGTGCTGACGCCCTCCTTGGTGGCGAAGTACTTGTTGCAGATCTCGCCGATGGTCTCGCCCTGGCGGCCCACCACCGTGTCGGAGGTGAAGTCCTTCTCGCTGGGCATGGTCACCATCAGGCCGCCGGCGATGTCCTCGGCCAGGCGGACGATCTCGTAGGGGAAGCGGGTCACGTTCTGCTTGCACACGTTGGCCAGCAGCAGGTCGATCTGGTAGTTGCCCGCCTTGGTGGGACAGCCCTCGCAGGAGCAGGCGATGCCGCAGGAGTACAGGGTCTCGTTGAGGTGGGTCATCTCGATGAGCTTGTCCTTCACCGCGCTGGCCTTCTCCACGCCGTTGTACTCCGCCGCCAGGGCCGCCGCGCCGATGACCACGTCGCCCACGCCCACCTTGCAGCCGCCGTAGCTCTGGCGGTGGTAGCCGGCGAACCGCTCCACCATCATGCCGGCGAACTCATACTCCCCGTTCAGGAAGATGTATTCGTTGGGGATGAACACGTGGTCCAGCACTACCAGGGCCTCCTGGCCGCCGAACTTGGCGTTGCCCACGTCGATGCAGCCCTCCTCCAGCTTCCGGGTGTCGCAGCTCTGGCGGCCGTAGATCATGTACAGGCCCTCGGCGTCAGACGGGCAGGCGAAGGAGACGGCGTAGTCCCTGTCCGCCTCTCCCATGGCGATGGTGGGCATAAAGATGTGCCAGTGGCTGTTGACGGAGCCGGTCTGGTGGCACTTGGCGCCGCACACCACGATGCCGTCCTCCCGCCGCTCCACCACGTGGACGAACATATCCGGGTCCGCCTGGTCGTGGGGAGCCTTGCTCCGGTCGCCCTTGGGGTCCGTCATGGCGCCGTCCACCGTCAGATCCTCGTCCTGGACCATGATGAGGAATTTCTTGAAGTTCTCGTGATAGTTGGTGCCGTGGGCCTGATCGATCTCGTAGGTGGTGGAATAGACGGCGTTGAAGGCGTCCATACCCACGCAGCGCTGGAAGCAGGAGGCCGTCTTCTGGCCCAGCAGACGCTGCATCTTCACCTTCTTCACCAGGTCCTCCGTGGACTGGTGGAGGTGGGCAAAGCGGTTGATCTTATGACCGGTCAGGTTGGAGGTGGCCGTCATCAGGTCCTCGTACTCCGGGTTCTGGGCCAGGGCGTAGGTCATGGCCACGCAGTTGATGCTGGGCCGGATCATGGGGTGATCCACCCAGTTGTCCACCTTCTCGCCGAACAGGTACACCCGTGTGTTCAGCTTCCGCAGGCTGTCGATGTATTCCTTTGCTGTCATCAATGCCATAGTTTTCTTCTCCTTTTTCTGGCGCTGTGCTTTGTCAAAAGCCCAGGTCTTCGTTGATCAGAACGATTTCGCTCTCCATGCCGATCATGGGCTGCCAGATCAGCGTCATGGCCCGGCAGATCCGCTCGGGGCTCCTGCAGTCGTAGCAGTGGTCGGCGGTGGCGGCGCAGGGCGTCTTCGTCTGCTTGCGCCGGGCGTTCAGCGGCGCGGCCACGTTCCGGGCCCGCCGGATCGCCTCGTCCATCGAACCGGCCAGCTTGTTGCGCCCGATCACGAAATAGACCTTCTCGTGGCCGTACACGCTGGCGGCGATCCGGTTGCCGAAGCCGTCGATGTTGATCAGCTCACCCGTCTCCGCCAGGGCGTTGACGGAAGTCAGATAGACCTGGGCCGTGGCCGCCCCGCGGATCTGGGACATGTCGCCGGTCTCCATGTGGGAAAAAATCTGGTTGTGGGCGCTCAGCATGCGGTACAGCCCCATGTCCCGCAGCGTCACCGATCCGCCGAAGCCCACCGTCTTCCCGTCAATCACGCGATCCAGGTAGGCGGCGGCCTCTGCGCCGGTTTCAAACAGCGAAACGGCAAAGCCGTTGGCGCGCAGCGTCTGGGCGATTTGCGTCAGTTTTTCCGTCATAATTCGCTCCTATATCAAATGTTCCCGGCGCTGCCGGGAACATTTGACGGTCCATATCATGGGTCAGTTCTTGGTGTGGATGGCGCGCTTTTCCGCGTGAAGGGCAGCTTCGCGCATGGTCTCGGTGACCGTGGGGTGGGAGTGGATGGTGGAGATCAGCTCGTCCAGGGTGGCCTCCAGCCGGATGGCCAGGGCGCCCTCGGCGATCAGGTCCGTGGCACGGGGCCCGATGATGTGCATGCCCAGCACCTCGCCGTATTTCTTGCCGGCGATGATCTTCACCAGGCCCTCGCCGCCGTTGAGGATCAGGGCCTTGCCGTTGGCGGACATGGGGAAGCGGCCCACCTTGTACTCCAGACCCTTGGCCTTGCACTGCTCCTCGGTGAGGCCCACGGAGGCGGCCTCCGGCTCAATGTACACGCAGGTGGGGTTGGTGGACTCGTCGTACAGCACGTCCATGCCCATGATGTTCTCCGCCGCCACCTCGCCCATGGCCGAAGCCGTATGGGCCAGCTGGGCGCGGCCGAACACGCAGTCGCCGATGGCGTACACGCCGGGGACGTTGGTCTGCATCCGGTCGTTCACCAGAATACGGCCGCGGTCATTCTTGATGCCGCCGGCCTCCAGATCCAGGGAGGCGGTGTTGGCGCGGCGGCCCACAGCCACCAGCACCTTCTCGGCCTCAAAGCTGACCGTCTGGCCGGCCTTGTTCCGGCAGACCACCTTGGCGCCCACGGGGCTGTTCTCCACGGACTGCACCGGGCACTCCAGATTGAACTCCATGCCCATCTTCTTCATGTGGGCCACGCCGATCTTGGTCAGGTCGCCGTCCAGCATGGGCAGCATGTGGTCCAGCGCCTCCACCACGGTGATCTTTGTGCCGAAGGCGGCGTAGGCGCAGGCCAGCTCCAAGCCGATGACGCCGGCGCCGATGACCACCATGGACTTGGGCAGCTTCTCCAGGGACAGAGCACCGGTGGAGTCGATGCAGTTGGGGTTCTCACGCAGGCCGGGGATCGGGGGGGTGGAGTTGACGGAGCCGGTGGCCAGGATGATGGCGTCGGCGGTCATGTTCTCCACGGAGCCGTCGGGCTTCTTCACGGAGATCTTGCCGGGGGCCGTGAACTTGGCCTCGCCGTCCACCTTGGTCACCTTGTTCATCTTCAGCAGCGCCGCAACGCCGCCGGTGAGCTTTTTGCTGATCTCGTTCTTATGGGCCATCACCTGGGGGAAGTTGATGCGCACGTTGTCCGCCTCAACACCCAGCATGGCGCCCTCCTTGCGGATGCTCTCCATCAGCTCGGCCGAATGCAGCAGGCACTTGGTGGGGATGCAGCCGATGTTCAGGCAGGTGCCGCCCAGATGCTCACGCTCCACCAGGGTGACCTTGGCGCCCAGCTGAGCGGCGCGGATGGCGGCCACATAGCCGCCGGGTCCGCCGCCGATAACAATAATGTTCTTCATGTTTCCCGTTCTCCTCCGCCGTCAGATCAGGATCATCTCAGGATGCTCCATGTAATACTGGATATCCTTGAAGATGCGGCCGCACTCCAGGCCGTCGATCACCTGGTGGTCGAAGGTCAGGAACACGTTCATCTTCTGGCGCGGGCCGATGGTGCCGTCAGGCAGGACGGCCGGCTCCAGCACCGGGCGGCCGAAGCCGCAGATGGCCGTCTGGGGCAGATTGATGACGGGCGTTCCGATGTCGATGGGGAACATACCCACGTTGGTGATGGTAAAGGTGCCGCCGGACATGGCGTCGCCGGGCAGGCACTTGTCCTTGGCCTGCTGGGCCAGCTTCTTGATCTCGGCGTTGATCTCCGTCAGGCTCAGGGTGTCGATATTGCGCACCACGGGGACCATCAGGCCGTCCTCGGTGGCCACGGCCACGGAGAGCTGGACGTGCTTGTGGGTAAAGAGGGTCTTGCCGTCGAAGGTGGCGTTGGCCAGGGGGTGCTTGAGCAGCACCTTGCCCAGCATCTTGCACAGCAGGTCGTTGACCGTGATCTTGCAGCCCAGGACCTCCTGATCGGCCACCAGCTTGGCGCGCAGCTCCAGCAGCTCGGTCACGTCCACCTTGCAGACGCAGGTGTTCTGCGCGGTGGTCTGCAGGCTGTTGAACATGTTGCGGGCGATGGTCTTGCGCACGCCGGTCCAGGGGATCTCGGTGATCTCGTCCTGAACGCCGGCGCAGGCGGCAGGAGCCGGAGTGGGAGCGGGAGCGGCGGCGGGAGCAGCGGCACGGGTGGCCTGCGCCGCGTGATAGGCGCGGACGTCAGCGGCAACGATGCGTCCGCCGTCGGGACCGCCGGAGGGGGCGACCTCTCTCAGGTCGATGCCGAAATCGGAAGCCAGCTTCTTGGCAAGGCCGGTGGCGCGGATGCGGCCGGTGTTCTTCACCGCGGGAGCCGCAGCAGGGGCGGCGGGAGCTGCGGCAGGGGCGGGAGCGGCAGCGGGAGCCGGAGCGGCGCCGCCGTTGACCAGGGCCTCATACTGCTCACGGGTCTGGGCCACGTAAGCGATGGGCTTGCCCACGGGGATGGTATCGCCCACCTGGGCGGTGATGTGCAGGATACCGGTGTACAGGCTCTCGTACTCGATGGTGTTCTTCTCGTTCTCGTACTCCATGATGACCTGGCCCTTGGTGATCTCGGCGCCCTCGGCCACCTTCCACTCGGCGATGGTGCCCTCCACCATCGTCAGACCGGCGCGGGGCATCTCCACCTCGATCACGCCCTCCACAGCGGCGGGGGCGGGGGCGGCGGCAGGAGCAGCGGCGGGAGCCGGAGCGGCGCCGCCGTTGACCAGAGCGTTATACTCCTCGGGGGTCTCCGCCAGCTCGGCGATCTTTCCGCCCACGGGGATGGTCTCACCCTCCTGGGCGATGATGTGCAGAATGCCGGATTCCAGCGCTTCGTACTCGATCACGTTCTTCTCATTCTCGTATTCCATGAGCACAGCGCCCTTCTCGACGAAAGCGCCCTCGGCGATCTTCCAGGTG
Organism: Oscillospiraceae bacterium; assembly: GCA_017427645.1. Lineage (GTDB taxonomy): Bacteria > Bacillota > Clostridia > Oscillospirales > Oscillospiraceae > Vescimonas. Next base: position 31,075 of record JAFRSI010000140.1, read on the forward strand.
GAAATGGTACCCTCTACCATGGTGAGGCCGGCTCTGGGCATGACAACTTCAGTAATCATATGCAAGCATTCTCCTTCCTTTTGAATGTCGTCCCGCTCACATCATGGAGCGGATGGCCTTGCAGATGTCCTCGACGTCGGGAATGGTGTAATGCTCCATCTTGATGTTGTAGTTCAGGGGCACGTCCAGGGCGGCGATGCGGACGACGGGACCGTCCAGATCGTCGTACAGCTCCTCCTGGAAGCGAGCGGCATACTCGGCGCCGATACCGGCGGTCTTGTTGCTCTCCTCCACGATGGCCACGCGGTTGGTCTTGCGGATGGACTTGTAGATGGTCTCGGTGTCCAGCGGGGCGATGGTGCGGGGATCGATCACCTCAACGGAAATGCCCTCCGCGGCCAGCTTCTCAGCGGCCTCCAGAGCGCGGGGAACCATCAGGCCGACGGCGATCAGAGTGACATCGGTGCCCTCGCGTTTCACGTCGGCAACGCCCAGGGGAATGACGTAGTCGCTCTCATAGACGTCGTCGGGGATCTCCTGCTTGACCTGATAGAGCAGCTTGGGCTCGCAGAACAGCACGGGATTGTCGGACCGGATGGCGGCCTTCAGCAGGCCCTTGGCGTCGTAGGCGCAGGAGGGCGTCACGATGGTCAGGCCGGGGGAGTGCATAAACAGGCTCTCCACGCAGTTGGAGTGCTCGGAGCCGGCGCCGTTGGCGGAGCCGGAGGCATTGCGGATGACCAGGGGTACTTTGTAATCGGGGCCGTGCATATATCTCCACTTGGCTACGCAGTGGAAGATCTCACTGAAGGCCACCAGGGTGAAGTCGGAGTACATCAGCTCCAGCACGGGGCGCAGGCCCGTGACAGCGGAACCGATGGCGGCGCCGACCATGGCGGTCTCGGCGATGGGGGTGTTGCGGATGCGGGTGGGACCGAACTCCTCCAGCATACCTCTGGTGATGCCGAAGATGTTGCCGAACTCGGCCACGTCCTCACCGAAGAGCAGGATCTTGCTGTCGCGACGCATCTCTTCCTTCAGAGCGTCGCCGATGGCTTTGGCATAAGTAACTTTCATCGTATCTCTCCCTCCCTATCACGCAAACAGGCAATCGTAGATTTCCTCGGGCTTGATCTCCTCGGCTTCCTGGGCGCGGGCAATGGACTCGTCCATCTCGCGGTCGAAGTCCTCGCGCATCTTCTGCAGCTCCTCGTCGGTGATCCAGCCCTGAGCCTTCATCCGCTCCTCCAGGAGAGCTACGCAGTCGCGGGTCTCCATCTCGTGCTGGGTGACCTCGGGATCGCGGTAAGCGCACTGATCGCCCTCGAAGTGGCCTCTCCAGCGGTAGTCCTTGCACTCGATCAGCGCCGGGCCGTTGCCGGCACGGATGTAGTCGACCATCTTGCTGGCGCCCTCATAGACGGCCAGGATGTCGGTGCCGTCCACCACCACGGAGGGCATGTTGTAGCCCGCAGCGCGATCGCCGCCGGGGTTCTTCACGGCGCTGCTGTAGGTAACGGGGGTGGAGATGGCGAAGCCGTTGTTCTCGCAGACGAAGAGAACGGGCAGCTTCCAGGAGGAAGCCAGGCACATGGCCTCGTGGACGGGGCCTCTGCTGGCCGTGCCGTCACCGTAGAAATAGTAGGAAACATTGTCGCGGCCTTCCATGCTGATGGTCAGGCCGGCGCCGACGGCGATGCCTGCATCGGCGCCCAGGGTGCCGGAGAAGCCCACCACGCCGTCCTGCAGACGGCCCAGATGGTTGGTGCCGCCGTGGCCCAGGGCGTTGCCGGTCCGCTTGGCCAGCAGCTCGCCGAAGAAGTTGTCCATAGGCTCGCCCACAATGTGGTAGACGCTCAGGGGCCGATGGCCGAACTTGAAGTAATCGCCGGGCTTCCGGGTGGACAGCACGCCGATATAGGAGCCCTCCTGGCCCATACCGCTGTGGATATGGCCGGGAACGATGCCCTGGGCATAGATCTCCGTCAGTTTCTTCTCCATCAGACGCGTATGAAGCATCTCGGTGTAGATTTTGAGTACTTGCTCTTTTTCGTACTGCATAGTTACCTCCTACTAAAATCTGAATTTTCGTTCCAGATGTGAAAACACGTTTTTGCTTCTCTTACAACTGCTTGGGGGTGAATACCGGTACGCCGCGCTCGGGGTCGATGGCCCGGCTCATAAAGATGCCGTCCAGCTCGCCGATGACCAGCTCCACCGTGGTGAGCACGCGGTTGCCCTCCTTGAAGTGGCCGCCGAAGCCGCGGCCATGCTCGTCGGCAAAGTCGGCGTGGATGTGCAGAGAGGGCTTTCCGTCCTCCGTGGTGCAGATGATGCCTCCCAGGGAGATCAGCTCAATGGGGCAGGGAAGCTCGATGGGCGCGCCGTACTCGTACAGGCCGGGCTTGCCGGGGATTTCCGACGGGTCGAAGTAGGAGCAGCCCTCCAGGCTGCCGATGCCGGAAATAATGACGCCGTGGCCGATGCCGTTGTCCTCGCAGAATTTCTGCAGGCCCAGCATGACGTCCTCGCCCGGCTCAAAGCGGATCGCGTAGATGTTCTTGAACGTTCCTTTTGCGGATTTCATCCTTTCACCTCACATTCCATATGGATATTCGACACAGCTGCTGCCCGGACGGGATGCGCCGGCATCCGGTTTTTGCAGCTCAGCCGCGCTGACCCACAGGGTCAGCGCGGCTCGGCAATGCTCAGACCAGCTCCTCGCCCTCGCCGACCTTGACATTCATCTTGGCCTCATAGTATTTTACCATGGCGGCCTGATCGTAGTCAATATAGCCGTTGTCGGCCATCCAGTCCATGACCATCAGGGTCACGTCGGTCAGCGGGGTATCGATATCCAGCTTGTGGGCAAAGTGCTTGGCGTTGATGATGTCCTTGCGGTGCACGGCGATGCGGGCGCCGGGACGGTAGTCGCGCTTGATCAGCTTGGGCACCTTGTTGTCGTACATGGGGCCGCCGGCGAAGCCCACGCGGGTGGCCTCGAAGGTGGTCTCCAGGTCGATGCCGGCCTTGGCGGCCATGGCGTAGCCCTCGGCAATGGCGGTCAGGATGGCGCCGCCGATCATGTTGTTGACCAGCTTGGTGATGCTGCCGGATGCGCTCTTGCCCACATACACGGGCTTGCCCATGCAGGCCAGCAGGGGCTCCACCTTGTCAAAGGCCTCCTTGTCGCCGCCGCTCATGATGGCCAGCGTACCGGCGATGGCCATGGGGTTGCCGCCGGAGACGGGGGAGTCGATCAGATCCATGCCGGCTTCCTTGAAGCGGGGATAGTAGTCCTGGATGATGTTGGGAGCGGTGGAGTCCAGATCCAGCAGGATGGTGCCCTTCTTGGCAAGGCGCAGGCACTCGTCAAAGGAATGCATGATGGTCTCGTGCGTGGGGAGCATCTGCATGACCACGTCGCAGGTGGTGTAGATCTCGTCGGTGTTGTTGGTGATCTGACCGCCCTCAGCGGCGAACTCGTCCAGCCGCTTCTGCACGACGTCGAAGCCCAGCACCTCGCAGCCGCTCTTCTTCAGAACGTTGATGGCCATGGGCAGGCCCATAACGCCGAGACCGAGGAATCCAATTTTCATAGTGTCATATCTCCTTTCGATTATGTTTGCAGTTCAAAGCCGGTTACACACTTATGCCACAATCGATGGCAGCAGCGTGGTAAGCGGCGGTACGTACGTGATCAGGAACAGCACGATGATCGATATGATCAGCATTGGCATCATTGCTTTCAACGCCTTTGCCAGACTGGTCTCTGCTATCTGGTTGCAGATCAGCAGGCACAGGCCCACCGGCGGCGTCACCAGACCGACGCAGAGGTTGAAGCTCATGACCACGCCGAAGGTCAGCAGGTCGATGTGGAAGGCGGACAGCAGCGGCAGCAGGATCGGGGTCATCATGACGACGGCGGCGTTGGCCTCCATCAGCATGCCGATGATCAGGAACACCAGGTTCAGCAGCAGCAGGATGACGATCTTGCTGTCCGTCATGGCGCTGAAGGTCTCCACCAGCTTCTGGGGCAGGCCGGAGGTGGTGACCACGTAGCTGGACGCCTTGGACAGGCCCACCATCATCATGATGGCCGCCGTGGAGATGGCGCCCTCGGCCAGCACGCCGGGCAGCTCGGAGAGCTTCATGTCCTTATAGACGAAGAGGGAAATGATCAGGGAGTAGGCCACGGCCACGGCCGCCGCCTCGGTGGCGGTGTAGATACCGCCGAAGATGCCGCCCAGGATGATGATGGGCATCAGCAGCGCCCAGATGCCCGAGCCCACGGATTTCACCTTCTGCTTGGCAGTGGCCTTCGGGTGGGAGGGGAACTGGTGCTTTCTGCCGTAGATCAGCGTATAGGCGATCAGGGCGCCGGCCAGGATGATGCCGGGCAGCGCCGTGCCCATGAACAGCTTGGCCACGGAGATGTTGGTGATGCTGGCGTAGACGATCAGCACGATGGACGGCGGGATGATGGGTCCCAGGATGGACGAGATCGAGGCCACGCCCGTGGCGAACTCGGGGGGATAGCCCTCCTTCTTCATGGCGGGGATGGTGATGCCGCCGATGGCGGAGGAGGTGGCCACGCCGGAGCCGGAGATGGCGCCGAACAGCGCGGAGGCTACCACGGTCACGACGCCCAGGCTGCCCTTGATGTGGCCGATAAACGCGTTACAGACGTCTATCAGCTTGGTGGTGATGCTGCGGGACATGATGTTGCCCGCCAGGATAAAGAACGGAATGGCCAGCAGCGAACTGGAGTTCATGCCGGCGAAGAATTTCTGCGGCAGCACGATCGCGGGAAGCCCTGCTATATTCATGGCCACCAGGGTGGCAATGCCGAGGGCGATATAGATGGGCAGGCCCACGAAAGCGAGTACCAGAAGCAGAACGATCAAAAGCAAACCGACGTTCATGGACTCACTCCTTTCCCGCACGAAGCTCGTGCACGTTTTTGAGGATGACTTCAATGCTGCAGAGCACCATCAGCACGATGCCCAGGGGGATGGCGAAATAGGTCATGGCCATATTCACGCCCGGAATACCGGCGGAGGCCGTCTTGACGCCCGTCTTCATCAGCTCCACGGAGTAGATGAAGAGGTATCCCAAAAAGACGATGCCGGCGACAGTGGCGACGATCGTGACGATGTTTTTCAGCTTCGGGCTGAAGCGGCTGGTGAGCACATCGATCTGCAGGTGGCTGTTGCGGCGCACGGCGATGGCTGCGCCCAGCATAACGCTGTAAATAAAGAGGTAGCGGCAGAGCTCCTCGCTCCAGGAATTGGACGCGGAGAAAACATAGCGGAGGATGACCTGATAGATCATCACGACGACCATGACCGCCACCGTGACGAAGAGCAGGATCCGAATGATTTTCTCAATGACGTCCATGAATTTAGAATAAGCTTTCATCAGGACCTCCTCAACTTGCAAGGCAAGAAAAAATCAAAGGGCTCGCTGCAGAAATGCCCGCTCTTATCCTGCCGGGCCAGAGGCCCGGCAGGACAGGGTGTGTCAGCATTTTGCAACGCGCCCTTATGAACGGAACGTGAATCTGCTTTCAGTACGTATTGGCAGCAAAGACTTACGCCATACCGCGGATCGCGTTGGCCCAGTCAGCCAGATAGGGGAAGTTCTCCTCGGCGAAGCCGACGAACTTCTCGCCGAAGGCGGCGTTGTCAACGTCCACGAACTCCACGCCGAAGTCCTTCTCCAGCTCGGCGCGCTTGGCGGCCTCGTTGTTCACAACGGCCTGGCTCTCCAGACCGGCGGCATACTCGGCAGCCTCCTGAACGGCGGCCTGGATGTCAGCGGGCAGAGACTCGAAGTAGTTCTTGTCCATGATGACGGTGTTGGCGCTGTAGACGTGGTTGGTCAGGATCCAGTACTTGCAGACCTCCTGGATGGAGTAGTTGCTGGAGTCGATGATGGAGTTCTCCTGGCCCTCAACGGTGCCCTGCTGCAGAGCGGGATAGACCTCGCCCATGGCCAGCGGGGTGGGGGCGGCGCCCATCCACTGCCAGGTCTTCACGTACATCTCCAGGTTGGGAGCGCGCAGCTTGAAGCCCTTGAACTCGTCAACGGTCGCCATCTTCTTGGTGGCGGTGACGACACGCGCGCCGCGGTAGCAGGCGCCCATCAGCTTGAAGCCGCCGTCGTCGCCGACCTTCTGCAGGATCTCGTGGCCCAGATCGCTGGCCCACACCTTGGTGAAGTGATCATAGCCGCCGGTGTACATGTAGGGCATGGCGTCGATGTTGGCGAGCTGGGTGAAGGGAGCCAGGGTGCCGACGGACTCCACGCAGACGTCCGCCACCTTGGCGGCCATGCCTTCCAGGACCTCGGTGGTGGTGCCCAGAGCGGCGCCGCCGTACGGGGTGACCTTGACCTTGCCGCCGGTCAGCTCACTGACCTTGTTGGCAAAGGCAACGCCCATGTCGTAGGCCACTTCGCCCTCGGTGCCGTTCAGTGCGAGCTTCCACTCGTACTCGGGCTTGTCGGTGGGGGTGTTACTGTTGCTGTTGCTGTTGCTGCCGCCGCAGGCCACCAGGGACAGGACCATGAGCGCGCAGAGAACAGCCGCGAGTACCTTTCTCATCATTTTGATATTCCTCCTCATTTTTTTATCCGCACCGCGTGCGGTTGGTTACAGATGGATGGTTTGCCGGGAAATGTCTTCCCGCGGGCCGCCGGATCAGTCCTTGAAGGCCCGCTTCTGGAAGAACACCGTGTCCTCCAGGATGATCCTGCGGTACCGGTCCCCTCTCCCGTCTCGGATCGCCTCGTACAGTCTGCGGTGATCCTTCTTGATCTGGTCGATGACCGGCGGGATCAGCCGGTGGACCTCCTCCACGTAGTGGTAATAGAACTCGCGATAGAGCTCGAAGGTCTGCCGGATGTAGGTGTTTCCGCAGTTTTCAAACAGCGCCTTGTGGAAGTTGAAATCGCACAGTGCCAGCGCCTTCGGGTCGTTGCCGTCGCACTGTTCAAAGGCCACGACGGCCGCCTCCAGCTGCTCCAGCGCGGCGGGCGAATTCCGCGCGATCAGCAGATCCACCGCCTTGAATTCCAGCGCCAGCCGGAAGTCCATAAACTGGGTGAACGCCGCCTCGGTGATGTCGCTCTTGACCAGGGAGATGGGCCGCAGGCTGTCCTCCGGCGGCATGGTCACAATGGAGCCCAGGCCCTGCCGGGTCACGATCAGCCCGTTGGCCTGCAGCTTCTGCAGGGCTGCGCGCACACTTCCCCGGCTGGCGTCATACATCCTGCAGAGCTGGCTCTCAGAGGGAAGGCGGTCGCCTTCCTTCCAGTAGCCCTCCGATATCTTCGCCAGCATTTTGTTGTATATTTCTTCGCTGATCAGCAATCTGCCTTCAATATAATCCATAGTTCGGATCCTCGATCGATTCATGTGATTCGAAGCGGGGTGCTTTATCCGTTTAAACTGTTTCCTTGTGCATACATTGTATAACTTGTATAACAAGTTTGTCAACATGGCATAACTCACAAATATATCGCTTTCCTTTTGGTAAGGTCTCTAACTTCCGCCGCAGGATGCACAAAAGGAAAGAGCAGGGGGCCTGCGCCGCAGCGCGGGCCCCCTGCTCTTTCCTTCTTTTTGCCGTTGTTACAGATACGTGTTCACCACGCTGAACAGGCACACCGCGACGAACAGCAGCATGCCTGCGTTGAGCCAGACGGTGGAAAAACGCCTCCTTCGGGGCAGCTCCAGGGGCGCCGGCTCGAAATACACCTTCCGAGCCTTGATGATCAGCAGCACCAGCCCCGCCGCGGCGCACAGCAGCAGCGTCACCGCATAAATGCCGAAGGCGATCACGCCGGGCGTCAGGATGGTGGAGAGCTCCGCCATGCCGCCCTGCATCAGCTCCGCGGGCCCCATCTCGCTCAGCTCACTGAGCTTCCCCAGGCCCGGTCCCGCCCACTGGACCAGCTCGGCGGACAGCACGCCGCCGACGAGGTTGATGAGCATGTGCAGCACCACGGTGCAGCGCAGCCTGCCGGTGCGCAGGTACACGTAGCCGAACACCAGGCCCAGGGAAAAGGCGTAAAACATCTGGGCCAGGTTGCCGTGGAACAGGCCGAACATGGCCGCCGAGGTCACCACCGCCAGCTTCTCGCCATAGGGGCGCATCCGGTCGATGAGGGTCTTGCGGAAGATGAACTCCTCGATCAGCGGGGCCAGGACCACCAGGAACACCAGCCGCAGGGCCAGGGATTCGTCGGTGGCAAAGGTCTCGATGGGATTCACCGGCTCCACGCCGATCACGCTCTCCAGCAGGCCCTGGACCGCGATGCCCGCCAGATTGCCCGCCTCCATCATGAAGACGCAGATCAGGACGATGCAGAGATACCGCCCGGCCTTCATGGGCCTCCTCTCCGGCGCCGAGGCCGGGGCGCGCCGGGCGATCAGCAGGCCCAGGGGCACGGCCACCAGGTACAGCGGCGCAAAGGCCAGGACCCACATGCGGGGCGGCCAGCTCCGCCAGGCGGGCGCCGCGGCGTCCAGCAGATAGACCAGCCCCACCTGCACCGCGGAGGCCGCCAGCAGGATCACGGCGACGCCCACCCCCAGGCGGGAGAACACGGCCCTGGCCCTCCGCCGGAGCGCCGGGCCCCAGGGGACGGCGGCGCCCGGCGCCCCGTCGTATTCTTTTCTCACCCGGAATTCCTCGTCCATGGCAGTTCCTCCCTATTGCGGTCTTTTGCCAGCTTTCTTTCTATTATACTATTATACGCATCAGAGGCGGTTTTTGCAACAGCTCCCCGCCTTGACTTCCGCCGGTCGGTGCGATACCATACGAACAGAAGGAGGTGGGCATATGGAGCATCCCATCACCCTGCTGGACGGAGCGACCGGCACCGCCCTGTGGGCCATGGCGGCGGAGCGCGGCATCCCCCGGGTCCCCGTCTGGCAGTACAGCATCACCCATCCGGCGCTGGTGGCCGAATTGACGGCGCAGTACGCCGCCGCCGGCAGCGATATCGTCCTGGCCAACAGCTTCTGCGCCAATCCTCCCGCCGTGGAACGCTGTCCCGGCTTCCGGGCGGAGGCCGTGGTGGCCGCCGCCGTGGCGCTGGCGCGGGAGAACGGCCGCGGAGCGCAGGTCGCCCTGTCCGTGGGGCCGCTGGAGCGGGTACCCCGTGACCGGGCGGAGCGCCTGGCCGCCGCCGGGGCCTACGACGTCCAGATGGGCGCGGGCGCGGAGGCGGGGGCCGACCTGATCTTTCTGGAGACCTTCTGGGAGCCCACGCTGCTGACCGTCGCGGCGGAGCGGGCGGCGCAGTACGGCCTGCCTCTGTTCTGCTCCATGACCTTTGAGAAGACCGGGGCAACCTTCGGCGGCGTGACGCCGACGGACATGGTGCGGCTGCTGGAGCCGTATCACCCGGACGCGGTGGGGCTCAACTGCTCCTGCGGCCCGGCCGCCTCCCTGCCCGTGCTGCGGGACTTTGCCCGCCATACGGATCTGCCCCTTATCTACAAGCCCAACGCCGGGGAGCATACCCCGGAGTCGTTTGCGGAGGCCGTGGGCCCCGCCC
>JAFRSI010000017.1 GCA_017427645.1 Oscillospiraceae bacterium
CGTGGTGAAGGACAGGCCGTTGCGCAGCGTCACTTGGGTGTCCGCGGCGAGATACCAGCCCTGGTCCGCGATGATGCGGATGGTGGCGTAGTAAACACAGCCGGGCTGGAAGCTGGACGTCACGCTGTCCTTGGCGCCGGTGGCCTGGTCGGCGCCGTTCTTCCACAAGGTGTACATCCCGCCCACATGAGGCGTATAGAAGGTGGCCCAGGGTCTGCTCTCAACCACGAAGCTGCTGCCCAGCTCGGGAAGATCCAGAGACAGCTCCACGCTGTCGATCTCCGCCTCCGGCAGCGTGATAAAGTCGGAGGTGAGGACCAGATTGCCGTCACTCTGCTTGTAGGGGGAAACCTCGCCGAATCTGCTGTCCATGCCGGTGCCGTCGCTGAAAAGGAGGAAGGCGCCGGGATTGTCGCCAAAGCACCAGCCGGGATTCGGAGCCAGGATGATCTCCACGCAGTACTGCTCACCGGGGACGAAGCTGCTCGGCGTCCCGACCCCGTGCTCCTGGATCTCGTACCAGCGGGCGCTCACCACCGTGTACTTGGAGGCGTTGACCGCGTTGGGCGTAACAGTGGCGGGGGCCAGACCGCTGTAATTCCCGCCGGGGGCGGGGAGCTGCACGTTCAGATCCACCGTGGAGCAGGTCACGGGCTCCTCCGCGAGGGCGAAGAAAGCGGAGACGTATACGTCGCCGGGTTCATCGGCCACGTAGAACGCCAGACTGTCGGTGATATCTTCGCCGATCTGCTCGGAATCGCGTGCTGCGGTCATCCACTGGAGGCGGTAGCCGTTCTTGGGCATCACGCCGAAGATGAGGGTGTCCCCCACCTTGGGACTGCCGTCGTTGGGCAGCACGTAGCCGCCGGAGCCGGAGGAGTTGACGGAGCCGTCGGCATTCATGACATAGTTGGTCACGAAGACCCTGCGGTACTGGGCAGCGTTCTCCGGATCCAGGGAGTACCAGGAGGTGACCACGTGGAGGGAGCCGTCGGAATTGAGGAATTTGTATTCCACACTGCCCTCGGTGAGGACGACCTGGGTGTTCGCGGTGAATTCATAGCCCTCGTTGGGGATCAGGTCAAACTCGGTGAAGTAGCGGCCCTCTCTGGTGAAGTAGCCCGCGGCCAGGCCGATGCCGCCGCTCTCCTGGTTGGCGTAGTTGTACCAGACGGCGCTGGAGACGGTGAAGAGCGCGTCATCGGGCAGCTCGAAGACCACCGGGCAGCCCTCGGGATACTCGCCGCCCTCCTCGAACATCTGGATACCCAGATCCACGGAGTCCAGGGTCGAGGCAGGCAGGGGGATCTCCTGGCCCACCACGTGCAGGCGGCCCTGGCTGTCCACGCTGCAGGTGCTGCCGGAGAACTGGGGATGGAGATCCCAGTCGGTGCTGTTGGGATCAGGATCGCTGGGGTCGTGGTAGAGCATCAGCAGCTGGGTATCGCTGTTCCAGTGCCAGTGCGCGTGAGGCGTCAGGATGACCTCGGCGTAATAGCTGGCGCCGGGCAGGAAGCGCGTGGGCTCCTGGCCCTGGCAGCCGCTGCCCGCGCCGCCGTACCAGGTGACGGATTCCACGTCATACCACTGGTGCTCGCCGTTCAGGACCCGTCCGGACCCGCTGTTCAGCGCGCCGGCACGGGGCAGCTCCACCTTCTGGGTCAGGCCCGGCAGGGGCAGGCTGGTGCCCGCGGGCGTGAAGCAGACGGCCAGGGTGCCGTAGTTTTCGGGGATGACATAGGACATCTCCGGCGTGGCGTCATAGCCCATGGTCACGCCGTTGTCATAATAGACATACTGGAGCTGATAGCCGGGGGCGGGCTCAGCGGTAACGGTCACCGTGTCCCCTGCCCGGGGATGGGCGGGGCTGAAGCTGGCGGTGCCGCCGATCACGTCGGGGACGAGATGATAGTCGGCGTCATAGACCTCCACCGTGAAATACAGGGACATGGACCCGTCGCCGGGCTCCTGAGTTACGGGCACGGTCGTCGTGGGGGTCTTCACGGTGATGCTGCCGTCGGCGTTGCGGGTGATGGTAAAATCGCCGTCTCTGCTGTTCAGCACCGAGCCGTCCGGCATGGTGAGCTCCACGGCAAAATTGTCCTCAAAATACCAGCCCTCATTGGGCGTCAGGATGAAGGTCGCATAGTACTGCGATCCGGAGTAGAAGAAGCCGACGCACTGTCCGTCCTCATCGCGCCAGGCGGCGTCCGTCACGCTGTAGGCCGCAGGCTCCACCGCCCAGGTGGTCATGCTGAAGTACTTGGTGACGGTGGCGGCAGGCAGGTTGGCATAGCCCTCGGGGTCGGGATACTCCAGCTGCACCGCCGCGGCAGGGCAGCCGATGGAACCGCCGTCCTTGATAAAGTAGGCTCGAAACTCCATGTCTCGATCCCTCATGACGGCCTGCAAACTGTCGGTGACGTCGGCCACGGGCTCGTCATGGTCAAGGCAGAACTGCACCATAAGCAGCCGGTAGCCGGGATTGACGGTCACCTGGCAGGAGACGGTATCGCCCGCCTTGGCCGTGCCGGTGCTGACCGTGACCGTGCCGCCGGCATTTGTCGTATCGGGATTGCCGTTTTCGTCATAGGTGAGGGCACGGCCCATCAGATGGTGATAGCTCGTACTGCCGGGCAGGGTATATTCCGGGCTCTGCACGTGGAAGGAGCCGTCCGCGTTCCGGGTTACGGTAACATCGCTGCCGAAGGTGTCCACAACGGAGCCGTCCGGCATGGTGAGCTCCACCGTAAGGTCCTCGGACTCCGGATAATAGTAGCAGTCGCTGGGATAAATATCAAACTCGGCAACATAGCTGTTCCCCGCCAGCAGCGTGGTGGGCGTGCCGCCGTACTTGATGGTCCAGACGGCGTTGCGCACCTCGAAGCTGCTGGGCGCGGCCACCACCATGGGGAAGCTGTAGTACTTCGTGGTATTCACAGGCACGCCGTTGGGATAGTTCCCGCCCGCGCTGGGCGCGCCGATCTGCACCGCCGCCGCGTAGTAGGAGGGGATCTGAACGCCCTCCGGCACGAAGGTGACATAGAAGTACTCGTCATAGTTGCGCATCGTGCCGGTGAGTGTGGCAGTAACGTCGGCGTCCGGCTCCTGGCCGTAGCCGCCGAACAGCACCGTCGCAACCCGGTAGCCGGCCGCAGGCGTCACCGTGCAGGAAACGGTCTCTCCGGTCTGCGCACGGTCCTTCGAGAGGGTGACCGTGCCGCCCACCAGACTGCTGTCCAGCTCCCCGCTCGTGTTATAGGTCCAGGTGTAGGTGCTCACATGGTGGTAGCTTGTGCTGCCGGGCGTGGTATAGAGGGGACTCGTCACGTGGATGCTGCCGTCCGCGTTCCGGCTGACGGAGAAATCGTCGTTGTAGCTGGTTACGACCGAGTCGTCCGGCATGGTAATCTCCACAAAGGGACCTTCCTCGGTGGTGAAGCGGAAGTTCTCGTTGGGGACCAGGTCAAAGGACGCATAGTACGTGCGCCCGGGCAGGAGGATCGTTGGCTGGGTTCCTCCGTAGAGGAACCAGGTAGCATTCTCCACATGGAAAGTGCTGGGGATGGCGAGCACCAGGGGCAGGCTCAGGTAATTCGTCAGGGTCGCCGGCACCGGGCCGTTGTAGCTCTGGTTCAGCGTGGGCGAGGCGATCTGCACCGCCGCGGAGGAGATGGGGATCTTGCCGCCGTCCGCGACGAAAACGACACGGAACTCCGCATCTACGTTCCTCATGGAAGCCTGCAGGGTATTCGTAACGTCGGCATACGGCTCGCCATGAAGCGGCTCGAACAGCACATAAGCCAGGTGATAGCCGGATTTGGGCGTCACTGTGCAGGAGACGGTATCCCCAGCCTGGGCGCAGCCGGTGCTGAGCTTGACTGTGCCGCCGACCGCGCTTGCGTCAAGCTCCCCGTTGGCGTTGTAGGTGCAGACATCCGCAGAGAGATTGTGCCAGCCCTCGGTCTCAGGGATGGTGTACAGAGGGCTGGTAAAGCTGACACCTCCGGGCACTCTCTCCAGCCTGAAGTCGCTGCCGCTGCTGACAATGCTGCCATCCGGCGCGGTGAGTACAACGCTGAAATTGCTGGGAAGGCTCCATCCGGAATTGAGCGTCACGGTGATCACCGCATAGTAGCTTTTCCCGATCTGGAAGCTGGTGGGATTGGCGCCGCCTTCCTCCTTCCAGACGGCGCTGACGCTGTACGCGTCGAGTGCAGAGTAGCCTGCGCCGTCCTTATTGTAGTACTTCGACACATCGGCGTTCACCAATCCGCTGTAGCTGCCGCCGAGGGGAGGCGCAGAAAGACGCACAGCCGCATTTCCGCAGGGCATGTTCGCGCTCTCCGGAATGAAGCAGGCGGTGAATTTAGCAGCTTCACCCGGCATAATGGCCCGCTTGTTGGTGGTGACTTCGTTGGTCAGTGGGGCGGAAGTGGGGCCGAAGTACACCGCCACCAGCCGGTAGCCGTCCGCGGCCTGCGTCTGGCAGGTCACAATACTGCCGTATTCCGCGCTGACAGATTCGCCGGAACCCGCGGTGCTTGTCACCTGGATCGCACCGCCGGTATTCGCGGTATCCAGGGTCCCGTTGGCCTTGAAGGTCAGAACCCGACCGCTGAGCGTATAGGGCTTGCGCAGCTCCTCCGGCTCGTCGGCGGGAGCGGGCGCAGCCTCGGGCTCCTCAGCAGAGTCGCCGGGCTCCGGCATTTCCTCCGGGGAGGGCTCCTCCGCGGGCACGGGCTCCTCCGCGGGCACGGGCTCCTCCGTGACGGTAAAGGGCTCGCTGACCAGCTCCTCCCCGCCGAAGAAAGCGCGGAGATGGAAGACCGTCTCCTCCTCGGGGGCGGTCAGCTCCAGGCTGGTATCTGTGGGTGCAAGCTCCTGAACCGGGAGCAGGGCGGGCTCCTCCTCAGGGTCGCCGGGGACGTCGACCCCTACAGGCTCCTCCCGGACCAGCTCCAGCCGGTCCGGCGTCCGGTTCAGCGCCCAGGTGAGCAGATAGGGCTCCCCCTGGGGATGGCAGCCGCTCTCCGGCTGGACGAGGAAGGCAGGGGCCTCCTCTTCCTGCGCCTCTGCCAGGGCAGCCGTGGGGAACAGGCTGACCAGCATCAGCAGAGCCAGGAGCAGACTCAGTACGCGTTTTCTGGATTTCATGGCGGTTCCTCCCAAAAAGAATAGTTGGAGAATCGGAAACGTGCGCCGGGACGCTGCCGCAGAGCAGCCGGAAAAAAGGGCGCAGTCCCCCATCGTCATAGAGATACAGTTTAAATGTAGCATATTTTTCCTTTTTTGTAAACTCTTTTTGTCGGGAACTGCGCATTCATCTTTTCACGTTCTTGCCGGTGTATAGACAGAAAGCCGCCTGCTCTTCCCTTCTTGCGGAAAAAAAGCTCTGCAACGCGCCCGCCGCCCGGGCGGGAGAGACCGCGGGCGCCGGGGAACAGGGCAATCCGGCAAAAGCAGCACAGCCCCGCCTCGGATTTCCGAAGCGGGGCTGTGTGTATTCTCTTTTCGTCAAACAAGGGACAGTCTCTATATGAGACACTCAGTGGATCACCACGTTCAGGCCGTTGGCCTTGACAAAGGTGGCAAGCAGGGTCACGTCCGTGCCGTCCACATTCTCGTCGCCGCTCACGTCGCCGGAGTAGGGCACGATCCGCACGTTCAGGCCGCCGGCCTTCACGTAGGTGGCCAGCAGCGTCACGTCCGTGCCGTCCACATTGCCGTCGCCGTTCACGTCGCCGGGCAGGCGCCAGTGGGCGTAGACCTTGGTGTTCTCGGTGAAG
>JAFRSI010000141.1 GCA_017427645.1 Oscillospiraceae bacterium
CAGCGAGTACCATGTGGACGGCTTCCGCTTTGACCTGATGGCCCTCCACGATGTGGACACCATGCAGGCCATCGAGACCGCCCTCCACGCCATCAATCCCCAGGCCATTATCTACGGCGAGGGGTGGACCGGCGGCTCCACACCGCTGAACTCCGCCAAGCAGGCCAACCAGCAGAACATCGGCAAGATCTCCGCCACCAACGGCGGCATCGGCGCCGTGGCGGTGTTCAACGACGCCATCCGGGACGGCCTCAAGGGCAGCGTCTTTGATCCCAAGGACACCGGCTACATCAACGGCAGCGCCAACAGCGGCAACGCCAACAAGGTGGTCTTCGGCCTCCAGGGCGGCGTGAAGGCTCCCGGCGTCGCCTGGAGCGTGCCGGACGCCATGGTCGTCAACTACATGTCCTCCCACGACAACCACACCCTGTGGGACAAGCTGAACATCTCCGTGCCCGATGCCGACCTCAGCGTCCTGCTGAAGATGAACCGTCTGGGCGCCGCCGCCGTCTGGCTGGGCCGGGGCACGCCCTTCATGCTGGCCGGCGAGGAGATGCTGCGCTCCAAGGACGGCGACTCCAACAGCTACAAGTCCTCCGACGCGGTGAACAATCTGGACTGGGAGGCCCTGACGCCTGACAGCGACGCCTGGCTCATGTCCCGCTTCTACAAGACGCTGATCGAGCTGCGCCGGAACAACGACTTCCTGCGCAATGCCGAAGTTTCCTGCCAGGTCCTGGACGGCAGCGTCATCGAAGCCGTCTACCTGGTGGATGACGCCCCCGTGGCGGTGGCCCTGTTCAACGGCAGCACCGACGCTTTTGATCTGGAGGATCACCCCTACGTGGGCTGGCAGATCCTGCTGGCGGGTCACGATACCCCCGGCGGCGCCGCAGGGGCCAGGATCACCCTGGGCTCTCTGGACTTCATCCTGCTGAAAAAGTAAAAAACACACGACAAAGGAGAGGCTCCGGCGATTGCCGGAGCCTCTCCTTTATGCTTTTTCCTGCTCTGTACCGCCCGCGTCAGTTCAGCAGATTCTCCTCCGTCGCCGGATCGAAGAAGTGCATGACCTTGCCCCGGAAGGTGACGTACAGCCTGGAACCGTTGGACAGGGCGTCGCGCTGCGCCGCGTCCAGATCCACGGTGGGTGTGCGGACGATCAGGCGGGTGCCGTCCTCGGTGACGACGTGCAGATGCAGCTCACTGCCCATCATCTCGTTGACCTCCACGGTGCAGGGGATGGCGCCGGGAGCACCGGCGGTGGTCAGCTGGATGTGCTCCGGACGGACGCCCAGGATCACCCCGCCGGTGGGGGCGTGCTTGGCGGCCAGGGCTTCACCCTTGGCGCCGTCCACCTCCAGCTTCACGCCGAAGGGCTTGACGAAGAATTTGCCGTTCTCGCGGCTGAGCTCGGTGCGCATTACGTTCATCTTGGGGGCGCCGATGAATTCGCCCACGAACAGGTTCTTCGGCATGTCGAAGACCTCGGTGGGGGTGCCCACCTGCTGGATGTAGCCGTCCTTCATGATAACGATGCGATCGCCCAGGGTCATGGCCTCGGTCTGGTCGTGGGTCACGTAGATGAAGGTGGTGTCCAGCTTCTGGCGCAGCAGGATGATCTCCGCGCGCATCTGGTTGCGCAGCTTGGCGTCCAGATTGCTCAGGGGCTCATCCATCAGGAACACCTTGGAGTCGCGCACCATGGCGCGGCCGATGGCCACACGCTGGCGCTGGCCGCCGGACAGGGCCCTGGGCTTGCGCAGCAGGTAATCGGTGATGCCCAGGATCTCGGCGGCGTGTGTGACCTTCTCGTAGATCACGTCCTCCGGCACCTTCTGCAGGCGCAGGGAGAAGGCGATGTTGTCGAACACCGTCATGCGGGGATACAGGGCGTAGTTCTGGAAGACCATGGCGATGTTGCGGTCCTTGGGCTGCAGGTCGTTGACCACCTCGCCGTCGATCTCCACGGTGCCGTCGCTGATCTCCTCCAGGCCGGCGATCATCCGCAGGGTGGTGGATTTGCCGCAGCCGGAGGGACCGACGAAGACCACAAATTCCTTGTCCTTGATGTCCAGGTCAAAGTCGTGTACGGCCACGACCTTGTTGTCATATACCTTTTTAACTTTCGTCAGTTTTACGCTTGCCATATCATTTCTCTCCTTTTCTTCGGCCTCACTGGGATCAACCCTTGACGGCGCCGCCTGTCACGCCTTCCACGTAGTACCGCTGCAGGCACATGAACAGGATAGTCACCGGGATGGCGACGACCACACCGCCGGCGCAGAACATGGTGTACCGTTGACCGATCTGGTCCAGGTTCAGCCAGTTATACATACCCACGGCCACGTTCATGCCCGACGAGGTGCCAAAGGAGACGTACCGGGCAAAGACGAAGTCGCCCCAGGGCCCCATAAAGGCCGTCAGGATGGTATAGATGACAATGGGCTTGGCCAGCGGCAGGATGATCTTCCACAGTACCTGTGCCCGGGTAGCGCCGTCCACCCGGGCGGCCTCATCCAACGATTTCGGTATCGTGTCGAAGAAGCCCTTGGACACGTAGTAGCCCATAGCGGAGGAGGCCACGTACACCAGGATCAGACCCGGTACGGCGTTGGCCTGGGTCAGGCCCAGATCCTTCAGCACGCGGTAGAGGATGATCATGGTCAGCATGCCGGGGAACATGCCCAGGATCAGCATGAAACGCATCAGTCCGGCGCGCAGCTTGAAGCGGAAGCGGGAGAGCGTATAGCTCATGCACAGCACGAACACCGTCTGCAGCGCTGCGGTGACCAGGGCAATGATAAAGGTGTTGAGATACCGGCGCTTGAAGTCGGAGTTCCACAGAGCGATGTAGTTGTCCCAGCCCCATTTCTGCGGGATCACGTAGCCCACCTGCCAGGTGTTCTCCACCCGGAAGGACTGGAGCACGATGCAGATAAACGGGATCAGCCAAACGACGCTGATGACAACCAGCAGGACGTAGATGATCGTATTGCTGATGCGGGCACTTGCTTTGAGGCCCATATGACGTTTCTGATTATTCATCACTGGAAATCCTCCTCATTCTTGATGGACGGCAGCACGTTGTAGACGATCAGGGAGATGACGGCCACCACCACGAACACCAGAATGCCCACCACCGAGGCCAGATAGTACTGGGAGTCCGGGCCGGTGGTTATCTTGAACAGCCAGGTGATCAGCAGGTCCGTAAAGCCCACTGACCCGGCTGCACCGGAGGCTGCGGCGTTCGTTGGTGCGCCTCCTGTCAGCAGATAGATGACGTTGAAGTTGTTCATGTTGCCGGTAAAGCTGGTCAACAGGTACGGTCCTGTGATAAACAGCATGTAGGGCAGGGTGATCTTGCTGAACTGCTGCCAGGCGTTGGCGCCGTCGATCCGGGAGGACTCGTACAGATCCTGAGGGATGTTCATCAGGATACCCGTGGCGATCAGCATCAGATAGGGAATGCCGATCCAGATATTGATGACAATGACCATGACGCGGGCCAGCAGGCCGCTGTGGGCGGTGCTGCCCCAGAAGTCAATGGCCGTCTTGATCCAGCCCAGATCCATCAGGATGCCGTTGACGATGCCGTTCTTGGCAAACATCTTGCTGACGTACAGCAGGGAAATGAACTGCGGGATGGCGATGGTCAGCACCAGAATGGTACGCCAGGCCTTCTTCAGGCGAATGCCCTTCTTGTTGATCATCATAGCCACGAACATACCCAGGAAGTAGTTGGTAAACGTGGCGAAGAAGGCCCAGATCAGCGTCCACGTCAGGATCTCGCCGAAGGTGGCGGAGTAATTGACGCCGCTGCCGCTCCAGCTGAGCATGGTGCGGAAGTTGTCCAGTCCCACCCAGCTGAAGAGGCTGTTGTTGTAGCCGTCGTGGGTGCCGTCGTAGTTGGTGAACGCCACCAGGATCATGAACACGATGGGCAGCACCGTGAAGATCAGGATACCCGTCAGCGGCAGGGCCAGCAGCGTCTTGTGGAACTGATCGTCCACCAGGGAGCGCAGGTCATCCTTGCCGCTCTTGAGCTTCTTGCCGGAGCGCAGGATCTGCTCGCTGATCTTGTTCTGCTTGATATTCACCCGCCAGGTGAAGATCAGGGCGATGATGAAGAAGATGGTCAGCACGCCGTAGAGCAGGATCTTGAAGGAGTTGTCGCCGTAGACCGTGGTATAGGCGTCCAGCACGGGATTGTACTCCTCGTGGGGACCGATCTTGCCCAGGGAGGGCAGCATGGACAGCCAATGGCCGCCTGCAAAGATCATGTAGAAGATAAAGACCGCCTCAAAGAGGAGGAACAGCAGACCCCTCAGGATCTGCCCCCTGGCCATGGAGCCGAAGCCCATTACCAGGTAAGAGATACGGGTTTTCCAGTCGCCGTTCTTAAAGGTCAGGACCAGGTCGGCTACCTCGCCGCCGATGCCCTGCCCGATCTTTTTGAAGAAGCGGCCAATACCCAACAGGAGACCGAGCAGGGCCTGGGGAATACCGCCGAAGAAGGACGCCAGGCGATAGGCGAACTTCTGGCCCTTTGACAGCCTCAGATATTCCAAATCGCTGTATTTTTTCATATGAAAGCCCCTTTGTAAAAAAGCGGTTGGAGCCATTGCTGGCTCCAACCGCTTTCCGTTTATCCCGGTTCAGCCAAAGTCAAACTGTTGTAAACTTTGGGTCGCGTCGGTTTCCGATGTCTTGGCTTACTGTTCGATCAGGGTGACCTCACCGCTGTCGCCGTTGAGGACCAGCTGGACCACATAGGTGCCGTCAGCATCCACAACCACGTTGTCAGCGGGGAAGTTCACGTCCCAGGAAGCGCCCTGGCGGACCTTCAGCTCCTCGCCGGCCTTCAGTGCCAGGGGCTCGGACTGGAAGGTGTTCTCAGCAGTCTCAGTCATGGGGAAGTCGGTATCCCAGCTGGTGCCGCAGATGCCGCCGATGACGGACCAGGCCTTGGCAGCCTCAGGATCCATGTTCAGGAAGTCCTTGATGGAGTTGGTGTAGGCGTCCAGAGCAGCCTGCAGACCAGCATCGTCGGTGGCCTCCTTGACGTTGGTGCCGATGACCTTGGCGATATCCCACCAGGAGCCGGCGATCTGGCCCTGCAGCACGGCGTAGGGAGCCTGCTCACGCAGAGCGGTCAGACCGATGTTGGCCTGCACGGCCTCGGCGTTCTGATCCTTGATGTTGGAGGGACCCCAGGCAACTTCGTTGAAGCGCTCCATCTGACCCTGCTCGCCGGTCAGATACTGGGCCAGCTTGTGCAGAGCAGCAGACTTCACGGCGTCGGTCTGGGGCTTGACGCCCATCAGCTTGAAGCCGGAGAAGGAACCCATGTGATAGTCCTTGCCGTCCACGTTGAAGGAGGGCAGGTCGGTGGCGCCCATGTTGTCGCCCAGGATGCCCTTGATGGTGTTGAAGGCCCAGGGGCCGGTCACGACCACGGCGGAGCCCTTCTCGAAGTCCTCGCCGGCGGAGGAGCTGACGTGGATGGCGGAGTCTTCCAGCTTCTTCAGGCCCTTGGCGGCGATCAGGCCGTTGGCGGAGTTGAAGGTGTCGTTCAGGCTCCAGTTGCCATCCTTATCGGTGGCCCACTCGGAGACGCAGCCGGTGCCGAAGAAGAAGGACGCGATGTACCAGGCAGAGGTCTCGGTCTCCATGGAGAAGTTCTTGCCGGCGGCCTCGCAGTCGGCGATAATGGACTCCAGGCTGTCCAGATGCTCCTCGGGGATGACGCTCTTGTCGTAGTACATGAAGTAGCCGTTATCGGCGGTCAGGGGATAGGCATACAGCTCGCCGCCCAGGGTGGCAGCGGCCACGGCGCCGGCGTCGTTGGCGCCCTTCACCATTTCACCGGCCTGCGCGCCCAGCTTGCTCAGGGCATTGGCCTGCACCAGACGGGCGAACTGGTCCTGCGCGAAGCAGAACAGGTCGCCGCCGGCTTCCACGTCGGTGATCATGTTGGTGGCGGCGTCGCCCTCGCCAACGGGCTCAACAGTGGCGTTGAACTTGATGCCGTCCGTATTGTTGGCGTTGAAGTCGTCGATCTGCTTCTTGGTCAGATCCACGATGTTGTCGGCCACCCAAACGGTGATGTCATAGGTGCCGGCCAGTTCACTGCCGCCCTGCTGCTGGTTGTCCGTGTTGCTGGGGGGCGTGGTGTTGTTGTTGCTGCTGCCGCCGCAGGCTACCAGAGACAGCGCCATCACGAGGGCAAGCAGCATGGCGAGAATTTTCTTCATCTTACTTCCTCCTATACTTAACTAAAATGCTCCGGCTGCAAGACGCCGGGTAACCCGACGGACCGTTCATCCCGCTAAAAGTGGAATGAAAGTGGGGATTTCCCCACTTCCGGCCCAGTCTGATTACATAGTTATTATACAAAGGTCTTTCGTCAATGTCCACACCTTTTTCCATTTTTTTCTTCTACGAGTTGTACAAAACACAACGGCCGGATTTGTTGAAAACAGCAAATCCGGTCGTCTCGCTTTTTCTGTCAGCTCTGTGAATTCAGCCGTGCGCTGTCGATTTTTCCCCAAGCGCCGTTGCCCTCGCCCTGGCACCGGACGGAGATCCCCACGGCCAGCTCCTGCCCCTCCGCCAGTCGGATATCGGAGATCACGCCGGTATCCCACTTGCCGTAAGAGGTGACGGACATGGGGGCCGTGGCCACGATCTGGCCGTCCACCCTGGCGTAGGCAAATATCTCCGTCTCGCCGCAGTCGCCGCCCATGATGGAGATGGCGAACTCATAGCTGCCGGGCTCCACCCGGGCCTGCTGCTCCAGGGTAAACGCCACACTGTCGGCCGCGGCGCTCCAGAAGTGCATGTGCCACACGCCTTCCCGGGAATCCGTCTGTTTTTCCTCCACATACAGTTCGTCGGCATGGCCCAGTTCGGTGAGCTCCCAGCCGGTCAGGTCGCCGTCCTCGAAGCCCGGGTTGGTCAGAAAGTTGAACTTCACCATGGACACATGGCAGTGGGCCTCCAGCCCTCCGGCGTCGCCCACGATATCATATTCCGCCGCGCCGCCAGTCTGCATCTTCTGGAGATCCGCATCCGTCACGTTCCAGGTCACCGGGACGGCCTGGCGGCTGTCGTCGGT
Source organism: Oscillospiraceae bacterium (assembly GCA_017427645.1). Taxonomy (GTDB): domain Bacteria; phylum Bacillota; class Clostridia; order Oscillospirales; family Oscillospiraceae; genus Vescimonas. Next base: position 7,121 of record JAFRSI010000141.1, read on the forward strand.
CATGACGGCATCCACCGTCTCCGGCAATTGGATCGTACCGGCCAGATCCACCGTCAGCCGACTGTCGGCAATGGCGTCGGGCACGGGGATGATATCGTTGCCGTTCCGTACCAGTCCGAACACCTTCAGCGACTCCAGCGGCTTCCCGTCCGGCCCGAACAGGGCCTGGTTGTCCACGGCACAGCCGCCGTAGTACTTGCCCGCGTCGTCCGGGTCATAGACGGCGGCATAGCTGCTGGCCCAGCCGGAGCCGTACTTCTCCCACAGGGCGTGGTTCTCCTCCCAGGAGGCAGCGCCCACGGTGATCCATGTCCCCTCCCAGTACACCACGCCGATGCCGTTGGGGGTGTGGGCCACCGTGTCGATCACGTCCCGCACGGAGTTGGCCTGCCCCTGGACGGTGAAGGGGTAATTCTTGGTGATCCCGCCGCCGTCGGAAATGGTGTTGCCGCTGAAATCCGTGTCCTCCGGGGTGAAGGCGTAGGAGGTCTCCATGACCATAACTTTTTTCCCGTATGTCCCGGCGATCTCCCCCAGCACGGCGGAGAGATTCTCCAGCGTGCCGTGCCAGTACGGATAGTAGGACGAGGCGAACACGTCGTAATCCACGTCATAATAGTCCAGCTTCTTGGCATAATTGGCATAGGCCCCGGCCTTCTCCGGGTTGGCAAAGTGGACCGCCACCAGCGCCTGCGGGTAGACCTCCCGGATGGCCCGGGAGCCGGCCTGCATGATGTACTGGATGTGGAACCAGGTAGTCTCGCCGCAGAGGGCGCCGTTGGTCTCGTTGCCCACCTGCACCATGGCCACGTCCACCTTGGCGTCCTTCAGCTTCTGCAGGGATTCCCTGGTGTAGTCATAGGCCGCCTGGGTCTTGGTCTCGATGTCCATATCCTTCCAGGCCAGGGGAACCATCTGCTTGCCCGGATCGGCCCAGAAATCGGAGTAGTGGAAATCCACGATCAGCTTCATGCCGTACCGGGTCGCCCGCCTGCCGATCTCCACCGCCGCATCGATGTTGCAGTTGCCGCCGCCGTAGCCGTTGCCCGCCGCATCAAAGGGGTGGTTCCAGACCCGGACGCGGATGTGCGTGATGCCGTTCTCCGCCAGGGTGCGGAACACGTCCTGCTCCTCCCCGGCGAAGTTGTAATACTTCACGCCGCTGCGCTCCTCCGCCAGGACGGAGGAGGCGTCCATGCCCAGGATGAAGTCCTCCGGCAGCCCCTCCACCCTCTTCACGTGGAGCGTCTCGCTGCGCACCTCCGCCTTTTCGGGGGCGGCGGAGCCGCCGCAGGCCGCCAGCAGCGGGGCGGACAGCAGCAGGGCGGACAGCACCAACAGGATCCTTCGCATGCACCTCTCCCCTTTCAGTTCATCTGCAGCAGCTTTTCCGCCACCGCCAGGGCCGCGTCGTCCCCCTTGCCGGTCAGGGATGCGGCATGCAGGGATTTGACGCCGAAAAACAGGTAGTAGTCCTCCGCCGGCGCATCCGGGGACACGTAGCCGATATACTGCCGGGCGCCTCCCTCTCCGGTGGAGGCGTCATAGATGCGGAAGCCGGCCGGCAGGTCCGGCGATACGCTCTCCGCCGCCGGCAGACTCGCCGCCGACAGGAAGGAGTCCCGATACTCTGCCGCCTTGGACGCCGACACGATGAAGATGTCGGCGTTCAGCAGGGTGCTCTCGTCAAACATGGCGTAGGAGAAGGGGTGTACCTGGATCATCCGCAGACCCTCCGGCATGTCCTCCTCCAGCGCCAGGCGCAGCGCCATGTCCTGGCAGACGTCGGTTTCGATGAACACGACCACCTTCTTTGCCGGTGCGGTGTCGGTAACGAAGGTGAAGATCCAGCCCCACAGCAGGGCCGCCAGCAGCAGCCACAGGAGATAGATATGGAATTGTGACAGGATATTTTTCAGCACTCTCATGGCAGCACCTTAAACGCGGCCACATAGCCGCTGACTACGTCCAGCTCGCACATCCGCTCTCCGCCGCCCAGCGCCTGCTCCAGGGACCTGGCCCGCGCCGCGTTCACGAACAGCCGCCGGGCCTGCCCATCCTCCCGGACGGTCACGGTCCGCACGGCGATGCTCTTCCGGATGCGGACGGTCCGGGCCGCCAGCTCCGTCCGCCCCCGAACCGTCTCCCGCTCTCCTGCCAGCATGCGGCGGGCGTGGTCCTCCTCCCGGCCCAGGGCCGCCACCCGGAAGGTCAGCAGGTAGATATCCACCCACCCGGCCAGGGTGAACACGGCAATGGCGCTCAGCTCCATCCGCATGGCGTTGGCCGTACCCGTCAGCAGGCAAAAAAGGACGCAGAGCACCAGGGCCCCGGCGGCGATCACGCACACCGCGGTCAACCAGACGCTGCGTCTTTTTTTCAGTCGCTCCGGCTCTCCCGGGCGATACAGCTCGTTCTTATCGTTCATGGGCCCATTATACCACAAAATCGGGGCCGCGCAATGGTCCATCTGTCCATTTCTGTGGACAAAAAAGGGACACCGTCCTCCCCCGCTTGACAAGCTTTTTCTCACTGTAGTAGTATTAAAGTATCCTAATCTTGATCGGGGGGTCGACTATGAAAAGAACCGTCTCTCTCCTGCTGGCTGTCCTGCTGCTCTGCACCGCTGCGCTGACGGGCTGCGGCCAGTCCTCTGCTCCCATGGACGCCTCGGGCAAATACAAGCTCAGCAAGAGCGGCGAGGCCATCATCAATGACGACAATCTGCACGCCGACGCGCAGACGGACGACAACAACCGGGTCTTTTATGAGATCTTCGTGGGTTCCTTCTCCGACTCCGACGGAGACGGCACCGGCGATCTGCGGGGCATCATCAACCGCATGGATTACCTCAACGACGGCGACCCCAACTCCGGTCTGAGTCTGGGAGTGGAGGGCCTGTGGCTGACGCCCATCTTCCGCTCCCCCTCCTACCACAAGTACGACGTGACCGACTACTACGCCATCGACCCCGCCTTCGGCACCCAGGCTGACCTGGAGGAGCTGATCGCCCTGTGCCACGAGCGGAACGTTAAGCTGATCCTGGACCTGCCTCTGAACCACACCGGCTCCGGCAACGAGTGGTTCGCCCGGTTCAAGGCGGCCCACATCCACGGCAACACCGGGGATGAATACTACAACTTCTACTCCTTTTACACCCAGGGCCAGGGCAGCCCCGGCGGCAGCACCTACGCGCCCATCTCCGGCACCCAGGATTACTACGAGTGCAACTTCTCCGGCGACATGCCCGAACTGAACTTCAACGAAACGGCAGTGCGCAGCGCCGTTCTGGACGTAGCCAAGTACTACCTGGATCTGGGGGTGGACGGCTTCCGCTTCGACGCCGCCAAGTACATCTACTTCGGAGACAACAGCCGCAGCGTCGCCTTCTGGGACTGGTATCTGGGCGAGCTGCGCCGGATCAAGCCCGATATCTACACCGTGGCCGAGGTATGGGACGGCGACGGCGTCACCGACATCTACTACCACGCCACGGACTGCTTCGATTTCTCCGTGGCTCAACCCACCGGCCTCATCGCCGAAACGGCGAAGAACGGCAACGTGGACCGCTACACCTCCTACGTGGACAGCTATATCCAGCGGGTGGAGGGCATCCGGGACGGGGCCATGTATCTCCCCTTCGTGGCCAACCACGACACGGACCGCGCCGCCGGCTTCCTGCCGGTGTCCTACGGCCAGATGCAGGTGGCCGCCAACCTCTATCTGCTCTCCCCCGGCTCCCCCTTCATCTATTATGGCGAGGAGCTGGGCATGAAGGGCTCCCGGGGCGGCGCCAACACCGACGCCAACCGCCGCCTGGCCATGCTGTGGGGGGACGAGGATACGGTGAAGAATCCCACCGGCACCACCTATGACAGCTCCAAGCAGGTGGAGAACGGCGTCACCGTGCAGAAGGGCGACGGCGACAGTCTCTACAGCTACTACAAAAAGCTGCTTATGATCCGCAAGGCCAACCCGGAGATCGCCCGGGGCGACTATCAGGCCCTGGACATCCCCGACAGCAAGCTGGGCGGCTTTATCGCCTCCTATGAGGGCAGCAGCGTCTGCGTGCTCCACAACGCCACCACAGAGCCCATCACCGTGGATCTGGCTCAGGTCACCGACCTGCCCCTGAAGGAGATCTGCGCCGCCATCGGCATGGGCGAGGCCAAACTGGAGGGCACTTCCCTGACAGTGGACGGCCAGACCAGCGTGGTCCTGCGGTAAAAGGAGGTTTTCCATGTCAACGCTGTTGATCCATAACGTCGGCCTGCTGGCCACGCCCCTGGGCCATTCCGCCCGCCGGGGCGCGGAGCAGGGGGACATCCAATTGCTCCGGGACGCCTGGGTCCTGGTGGAGGACGGGATGATCGCCGCCGTGGGCGCCGGGACGCCGGCCCCCGCGGCCGACACGGCGCTGGACGCCGGCGGCCATCTGGTGACGCCGGGTCTGGTGGACGCCCACACCCATCTGATCTTCGGCGGCTGGCGGCAGAACGAGCTGGGGCTCAAGCTCCACGGCGCCACCTATCTGGAGATCCTGGCCCGGGGAGGCGGCATCCTCTCCACCGTCACCGCCACCCGGCAGGCCACGGAGCAGGCCCTCTATGACAAGGCCCGGGCCGCCCTGAACGAGATGCTGGCCCTGGGCGTCACCACCGTGGAGGCCAAGAGCGGCTACGGGCTGGACACGGAGACGGAGCTCAAGCAGCTGCGGGTGATCCGCGCCCTGCAGGAGGACCACCCCTGCGACCTGGCCGCCACCTTCCTGGGAGCCCACGCCGTGCCCGCCGAGTACAAAAACGACCGGGAGGCCTATATCCGCCTGCTGTGCGAGGAGATGATCCCCGCCGTGGCCCGGGAAAACCTGGCCAGATTCTGCGACGTGTTCTGCGAGACCGGCGTGTTCTCCGCCGAGGAGTCACGGCAGATCCTGGAGGCCGGCAAGCGATACGGCCTGATCCCCAAGATCCACGCCGACGAGATCGACCCCATCGGCGGCTCGGAGCTGACGGCCCGGGTGGGCGCCATCTCCGCCGAGCACCTGATCGTCTGCCCCCCGGCGGGCATCGCCGCCATGGCGGAGGCCGGCACGGTGGCCTGCTGTCTGCCCGCCACCAGCTTCTATCTGGGCTCCACCTTCGCCCCCGTCCGGGACATGGTGAACGCCGGCGTGCCGGTAGCCATGGCCTCCGACTTCAACCCCGGCTCCTGCCCCAGCCTGAACCTGCAGTTCGTCATGAATCTGGGCTGCCTCAAATACCGGCTGACGCCGGAGGAGGTGCTCACCGCCGTTACCCTCAACGCCGCCGCCGCCATCGACATGGCGGACCGGGTCGGCTCCGTGGAAATCGGCAAGCAGGGCGACCTGGTGATCTGGGACGCCCCGGACCTGGACTATATCTGCTACCGCATGGGCAGCAATTTGGCCCGGACGGTGGTCAAGAAGGGACAGGTCGTGAAAAACAGATTGTAAGCATATAAGCTCAGTATTTTTGAATATAACGAGTAACAACGCCGCGGCTATCCGCCGCGGCGTTGTTGCTTTCAAATGTCTGCCTTTGTTTGTTTATCGATGGCGTACCTTCTCTGGCCATTTTAAGTATCCATCCAGATACTTTTGCTTTGTTTGAAGTTCGCGGGAAAAGCGCGGCGGAATAGCGTTAAGGATTTCCTGAAAATCTCTTGCGCTGTACTGAAAGAAAGCAACCTTCCCCAAATCATCCCATTTTCTGTTGAAACACAATATGCACTCTCCATCCTCCAGGTGGCGCGTTGAAAAATAAACCCAAACATTACGGCCGCCCTGTACCATCACCCACATATCACATTCCTGGACCTCCTCCCATGAAATCGTCCAGCATTTGCGCCAAATGTGCATGGTGATTCCTGTCCTATCGACTGAAAACTTGCCGAATCTATACGTCGGGAGGCATCTATATAGAGTGAACAAGGGTATCAGCAGTGCAGAGATCGCAAAAAACCATATTTCATGATTACCAGCAATAAACAGATACGCAGAATACAAGCCAATGATGAAGAGAATTAATGCGATAATAGACCCAACCACGCCCCACCTTAATTGGTATCTGGAAATCCAATATGACTTCATTGTCTTGCCTTTCTTCAGATCCCCAGGCTCTGCTTCAGCAGTGCCAGGGCCGCCTCCGGGTACGTCTTGCTCAGAACACCCAGGGAGGCCATGATATAGTGGTTGTCAAACAGCACTCTTGCCTTTCCCGGCTTGGGATAGAGCATCATGCCGTTTTTGTTGCAGTCGGCGATCTGCCGCTGGATCTGCTCGTGGTGGGGCAGGCGGGTCAGGGCGCCGCCGGTACCCACGATGGTGCGCACCACCGTCAGATCCTTCCCCTCGGCAATGGTCTGGCGGCCCCGGGGGGTGTAGATATACCGCAGCCGCCCGGCGTGGCGGTCCACTGCCAGCAGCCCCGCCTCCAGGCACAGCCGCTCCGTCAGGGCGAACTGCTCCGCCGTGTCGGGGATGGGCTTGTAGGCCGCCATCACCGCGTCCATATCCAGTCCCAGCTCCTGGGCCAGCTTGTCCCTGCCGATGAGCTCCACCAGGTTTTTGGCGTTGACGAACAGGCCCAGATCCCCCTCCACCGTGCGCTTGGCAAAGGGCTCCGGCGTGGTCTGCAGCACGGCGATCTCCTCGGACCCGGCAGTGACGGAGTGGACGTCCGTGGTGGCGCCGCCGATATCGATGACGGCCAGGTCGCCGATCTCCCCGTAGAGGAGCTGGGCGGCCTCCATCACCGCGCCGGGGGTGGGGATGATGTTCCCCGTCACCATGTCGCGGATGTGCTCCATGCCCGCCGCCTTGACGATGTGCTCTTCAAACACGCTGTGGATGATCCGCCGGGCGGGCTCGATGTTCAGCAGGTCCAGCTTGGGATAGACGTTCTCCGTCAGATAGCAGGGCACGCCGGCCTCGGTGAAGATCTTCTCGATGAGCCGCTGATTCTGGATATTGCCGCCGTAGATCACCGGGGTCTTCAGGCCGGAGGCGGCCAGCAGCCTGGCGTTGTACACCGCCGTCTCCCGCTCGCCGTAGTCGGTGCCGCCGGCCAGCAGGATCAGATTGGGCTTCACCAGGGCGATATCCTCCATATCGAATTCGGAGAGCTTGCCCGCCGTGGTCATCTTGATGATGGCGCCGGCGCCCAGAGCGGCCGCCTGGGCGGCCTTGGCCGTCATGTCGTAGACCAGGCCGTGTACCGTCATCCGCAGGCCGCCGGCGGCGCTGGAGGTGGCGAACATCTCCCCGTATTCGATCTTTTCGGCCCCCAGATTCCGGGCCAGGTCGTCCACGGCGCCCTGCAGGCCGATGCGCACGTCCCCCTCCAGCACGCTGGTGGGGGCCTGTCCCTGGCCGATGAAGCGGGGCGAGGCCGAGGCGATGCCCTGAAAGGCGTTGACGAGCGTTGTGGTGGAGCCGATCTCGGCCACCAGAATGTCAATCATCATAGTCGTAAAAAAGAGGGGCGGAACGGTCAACCCTCAACCCTTCGTTGACCGCTGCCGTTCCGCCCGCAGATCCGATGTTACTTGTTCTCCTGTTCCTTCTTCGCCTTCTCGGCGGCCTCCATCTCCCATCTGCGCTTGATGAGGAAGGTGGCGTCGTGGACGCCGTGGCTGCCGCGGCCGAAGCCCTCGTCGGCGCCGGCCTTGCGGGCCAGCTCCGGGGTCACCTGGGTGCCGCCGGCGATAAAAATGATCTTGTCGCGGATGCCCATCTCCCGGGCGATCTTGTCGATCTTGGCGATGTTCTTGTAGTGGGTGTCATCGTGGCTGATGATGGTGGAGGCCATGATGGCGTCGGCGTTCAGCTCCACGGCGGCGTTCACCAGCTTCTCCGGCGGGCAGGAGGTGCCCAGATAGATGACCTCCATGCCGTACTTCTCGATGCCGCCGTGCTTGATGTCGATGATCTCCCGCAGGCCCACGGAGTGTTCATCCTCGCCCACGGTGGCGGCCACGATCTTCATGGGACGCCGCTCGATATCCTTGCGGATCACCTCGTCGCTGAGCACGTCCGGCTCCTTGGGGATCACCAGGGAGTCCACGTCGATGGCGAAGGGCACCTTGCCCTTGACCTCGATGCGGGTGCCCTCCTGGCCGTGCATGATCTCGCGGCTGATGACCTCGCACTCGGTGAGGTTCATCCGCTTGGCGCACTCCAGGGCGGCGGCCTCGGCGATGGGCTTGGGGGCTGGGAAGAACATGGTCAGCATGACGGTGCCGTCGGCCAGCCACTCCATCTCGGGCCGGATCTGCTTGCCGGCGCCGGGGACGAAGTCCTTGACGCCGTCCATGCGGACGTTGACGTTGTCCTGCTCGTCCAGCTCGTCGATGTAGACGATCTTCTCCGGGCACTCCAGGGTGCAGCCGCCGATGAGGGCGGAGGGATTGTCCACGTACTCCTGGCCGTACTGGGCCACGTTGTTGTAGCCGTAGTGGGCGGTGACGGGGGCCATGTAGTCCTTGCTCCGCTTGACGATGGTGCCGGCGCCGATGCCGCCGTCGATCTTGCGGGCGATGCCGTCGCCGTTGCGCTCGGGATAGATGCCGCTGTCAACGAAGAAGCCCTCCTGCACGGCGTTGAAGTAGCCGCCCAGCTCTACCATCTCCTCCATGAACAGCACGGCGCGCTCCTTCAGCTCGCGGGCCTTCTGGCGCAGGTAGCCGTCCTTCTTCAGCTCCACCATCTCCATCAGACCGTCCAGACCCACCAGCGTCTGCTTGGCGGTGTCGCAGGCCTCGATGTTGTAGATGTGCCAGGGCACGTTGCGGCCCTCGTCCGGGGTGATGGTGCTCTGGATATCGGCGCTGGTCAGCTTGGAGATCACCATGTTCAGCACATGGGTCACGGTGGCCTCGCGGGTGCTGGATTCGATATACTTGGTGTTCATCTGGGCGCGCATCCGGTACTCGTGGAAGATGTCGCGCAGGGCCACCGCGTAAGGCAGATCCATGTACACGCAGGGGGCCGGGGTGGCCGTGGGCGGCACGGTGGACAAGCAGATGTTGGACTTGGGCACGCCCACCCGGGCGGAGAAAATGGCGTTGATGCCGTGCTGCACCATCAGCTCGGGCATGACCTTCCAGGCCTCCCGGGCAGTGGCGTTGGCGTTGTGGGCGCCGTCGATCTGTGCCATGTCGGCCCAGGCGATCAGCTTCTTGCTCTCGCAGGCGTCCACGAAGGAGCGGATCATATTGATATTGCGGTAGATGACGTTGTACTGGGGGTCCTGATGGACGCCGTTGACGCCCTCCTCGGCAAACATCACCGCGATGTCGGGGCCGGCCACGCCGGAGACGTAGCTGTGATAGTTGATGGGGCGGCCCACCTCGTCCTCGATCATGTCCAGGGCCTTGCGCTGGGCGCGGACCTGCTTGCGGGTGATGGGCACGCCGCCCATGCCCTGGGGGGTGCCCTCGATCAGGCCGTCGAAGTGGCTCTGACCGGCGGTGCGGATGACCATGATGTGGTCGGCGCCGTGGTGGGCGGCCATGCGCATGCGGCGGATATCGTCCTCAAACCGGCCGGAGGCGATCTCCGTGGTGATGACGGGGCCGGGCTGGGGGTCGATGTTCTCAAAATAGTGGGCCGGGGGCAGGGGCACGCTGGCCTTCAGGGGCTTGGTGCAGTCGTGGTACGTGAAGGGACCCATATGCAGATCGGGCACGGGGGTGCGCCAGGTCCAGCCCCGGCGGCGGGGACGGTAGGACTCCAGATCCTTCAGGATCTCCGCCACGTCGATGGGCTTGTTGGGATCCAGTCTGTACTCGCTCATTCCTCGTTCCCCCCTTCAAACAGCTTTTCAGCCTCGCTCCACAGCTTGCCGTCGGCCAGGGCCAGGCCCGCCTGGCGCAGATCCATGTTCTGCGCTCTGGACAGGCGGTAGACCACGTGGCCGGCGCCGTGGGACATGAGATCGTGCTCCATGCAGCCCTCCACGATGGCCTTGGCCTCGATGGAGGAGAAGCCCATGCGCAGCAGGACGGAGCGCTCTACCGCAGGGGAGGTGTACTCGTAGCCCATCTGCAGCAGGGGGTCCACCAGCTGGTTGGCCAGCTGCCAGAACCGCTCCTCCAGCTCCTTGTCGGAGAGATCGGCCAGGTGCGCTCTGCGCTCCAGGTAATCGTCGTTTCTCTTCATATCGTTTTCAACCTCATCGCAAAAAATGTGAGATCCGCTTTTACAGGGTTTCCAGGACCTTCCGCACGAAGGCCGCGTCGCTCTTGGTCTCCTCCGCCAGATAAGCCACGTCCGCCTCAGTCAGGGCGGCGGTGGCGTGGGAGGCCTGGCGGCGGATCAGGGACGCCTTCATGTGGTCCAGGTCCGCATCGCGGGCCTTCAGCAGGCGGGGATCGGCGGGGAATACGATGTTGGTGCCGGGGATCTCCGTCTCGGGGTCGCCGAACAGCAGCTCGATGCCGTTCTTCCGGGCAAAGGCCAGCTGGGGCTGGATGTGCTTGCCGGCGCCGGTATACTCGGTCTCCTGGGCCACGATGATCTGATCCTGATCCATCTCCTGGGCCAGGGCAAAGGCGGCGGCCAGGCTGGTGTTGCCGGCGGGGCCCTTCTCCATGCCCTCCAGGGTGGCCAGGGCCTCGGTGATGTAGAACACCTCGCCCTGCTTCACGGTCACGTAGCGGTCCATGTAGCGCAGGGGGCGGGCGGCGCTGCGGGGCACGTCGCTGTGGTCGGGATCGGTGGCGTAGGGCACGCCGAAGCCGGTGTGGGCGGTGGTGAAGCTCTTGCGGTTGAACTGCTGGTCGGAGGCCATGCTCAGGCCCTTCAGATCCACGGAGGCGGCCACCACCTGGGCGGGGCAGCCGGCCTTGATGAGGCCGCGGGCGGTGCCGGTCAGGTTGCCGCCGCCGGCGTTGGCGCAGACCACCACGTCGGGATGGCGGCCGTAGCGGTCCATGAACTGGTGGCCCAGCTCCCAGCCCAGGGTCTCCACGCCGCCGATGCCGAAGGCGGAATACAGGGAGGCGTTGAAGTAGCCGGTCTCCTCCAGCATCATCAGCACCTCATAGAACAGCTCCGGGCCCACGCTCAGCTGCAGGACCTCGGCGCCCAGGGCCTCGCACTTGCGGGCCTTCTCGATGATCTCGGGCTGGCCGCTGGCCTTGGAGTCGTAACACTCCTGCACGATGATGCACTTGAGGCCCTGCATGGCGGCCTGAGAGGCCACGGCGGCGCCGTAGTTGCCGCTGGTGGCGGCGATGACGCCCTTGTAGCCCATCTTTTTGGCGTGATAGACGGAGGCGGCGGCCCGGCGCTCCTTGAAGCTGCCGGCGGGGTTGGACGCCTCGTCCTTGACGAAGATGCGGGCGCCCTTGCCGGGGGCGGCGCACTTGCGGGCCAGGGCGGTCAGGTTGTGGAGCTCGAACACCGGGGTGTTGCCCACGTTGAACTGGCGCTGGATGCGGATATGGTCCTCCAGAGAGTAACCGGTATCGTTCATCAGGGCCTCGTAGTCGAATACGATACCGCCCCGCTCATACTTGCTGTAATCCACGCCCATGGCCTTGTTGATGATCTCGCCCATGCGGCCGGTGACGGCCTGATAGCTCTTATCCACGATCATTCCGTTGATCACGTCAGGTCACCTCCAAACAGCGCGCCGCGCAGGCGCTCCTCCATCTCCAGGATCTCCGGCACAAAGGCGCCGTAGTTCAGGTCATAGCAGGGGTTGACCTCGATGAGCGTACCGTGCTCGCTGCGGCCCACACAGGTGGTGATGGTCACCTGATCGCCGATCTCGGCGGTCTCGTTCTGCAGGCGGCCCTTCACCCACATCTCCAGCGGCACCTTTTTGGTGTCCTCCGGCAGCTTTCCGGTCCGCTCGGCGGGCTCCAGCACGTTCCGGTGGATGCGGACCCAATCGTTTTTCTTTGCCATGTTCTCCTCCCGTTGACAGTGATAACAGCGAAAACCGGGCGGCGGGCCTCAGATCCCGCCGCCGGGTCTCGCTGTCTTGTTTACTTTACGATCTTCTTGTCGGGGTTGATGCGCTTGCGCATATCGCCCATGATGGCGCGGGGCACGGGCAGGGTCAGCATAGTGTGCAGGCCCGGCTCGGCGTTGATGATCTGGGGGATCATGTTCACGCACATGGCGATGGTGCCGATGCCGCCGTCGATCTCCGGGGAATTGAGCATATTGACGGCGGGAGTGCCGTTGATGATAACATAGTCGCCGGTCTGGACGCCCACCTGCTCCGGCTCGATCTGCTGGGGGTGATCCATCTCGATGAGGCACTGGCCGTTCTTATAGCCCCAGGCCTTCATGGCCACGCCCGCCACGTTGCCGGCGGCGGCGAAGCCGTAGGGGCTCTTGCGGTCCACATCGGTGATGATGGGCTCCATGTCCTGCTTGAAATCGTCCAGCTCCCAGCCGATGCCGTCGCAGATCATGCCGACGGACTCGGCAAAGCCCACGTGGCCGGACAGATGGCCGGAGCCCTTGCCCTCCTTGCGCAGGTAGAACTCCTCCTTGGTGATGCCGATGCCCTGCTCGCTCATGACGGCGGGGCCGAAGGGAGACAGACTGTTGACGCGGCGGGAGACGATGTGCTCCACGTCCGTCATGCAGCCGGTCCAGATCAGGACCAGCAGATCCATGATGAGACCGGGGTTGATGCCGGTGCCCAGGATGGATACGCCGTTGGCCTTGGCGATCTTGTCCAGCTCCTCGGCCAGCTCGGGATTCTTGGCCTTGGGATATGCCATCTCCTCGGCAGAGGTGATCACGTTGATGCCCTGCTCCAGGATGAACTTCATGCGGGGAAACGCCTCTTTGGTGAAGGAGTCCGTGCACAGCAGCACCACGTCGGCAGCGCCGGGTTTGATGACGTCCTCCGGGGCGCCGATGATGACGTCGGGACGCTCGCCGCGCTCGGTCTTGATATAGTCATACATGCTGGTGCCGATCTTCTTGCCGCGGCCTGCCACGCCGACGATATCCACGCCCTGCTTCTTCAGCAGCATGTCCGCCATGCCGCCGCCCATCGCGCCAAGACCCCAAATGATGACCTTTACGTTTTCCATGAGATGCCTCCTGCAATATGTTTTTCTTTCGGCACGATTCACATGCCCAACTTCATTGATTATAGCACAGCGTGCCCTGCTTGAAAATACCTAATTGTGCCGGAATTGTGGAAAAACCGCAAAAAACCTGCTGCAGCGACCCTCTGTGCGGCGCAGGCCGCCATACAAAGCAAAAATCCTGCCGACTTCGTCGACAGGATTTTTGCTTTGGAGCTACTGGTGAGAATCGAACTCACAACCCCTTCATTACGAGTGAAGTGCTCTGCCGTTGAGCCACAGTAGCATACGCTATCATGCGGTTTTCGGCCCCCCCGAAACCACGTGTGCTATTCTACCATTCTTTTTTCCTTTCGTCAACTGTAAATTGCCGCTTATGACTGCTATCCGCCGGATTAATACATAACGTAATCATTCAAAAGAAAGCGGCGAAAAAGTCCTTTTCTGCCCCGCCGATCCGGGCCGGGCCGCACTGCGCTCCGCTAAAAATACCAGGCGGGAAAAGGCGCATATGGCCGGGGTTTTGGGGGTTTTCCAGCATAATTGCGGGTTTTTTCTCCGCTTGATTGCCTTTTCGTAAATTTACATAATATTTTGTCGGATAATGCTTTACAAATAGTTATCCACATTTTCCACCGTTTTTTCCACATCTCAAAAACCGCACCGTTACGCGGTTTTTTCAGTTTCTTCCTAAAAAATACAAACCGGCAAACCGTGTTTTCAACTCCTTGTCAGCCCCGTCTTTTATTTTACATAATGCATTTTTCGTCCTTTTCCGGCCAACCGCCGATCCGCATCGACTTCCGGACGGTTGACGCAAAATACGGGACGCGGCAAGGTGACCCGCGTCCCGTATCCTCATCTGCATTTTCCCAGGTCCATGGTGGCGTAGGCGTTCAGCTCCAGTCCGGCAGAGACGCCCGCCATATACTCATAGTAGCCCTGTGCGCCGATCATGGCGCCGTTGTCGCCGCACCAGCGCAGGGGCGGCAGATAGAGCCTGACCCCCGCTTTGCGGCAGGCAGCCTCCAGATCCGCCCGGATGATGGAGTTGGCCGCCACGCCGCCGGCCGCTGCCAGCCTGGTGTGTCCGGTCAGCTCGATGGCCCGCATGGCGCGGGGCACCAGCTCGTCGCTGACAGCCCGGGTGAAATCCCTGGCCAGGGCCGCGGCGTCCAGCTCCTCCCCCTTCTGTGCGGCGTTGTGGACCAGATTGACCACCGCCGTCTTGAGGCCGGAAAAGCTCATATCCAGCTCCGCGCCGTCCACGTGGGCTCGGGGCAGATCGTACTTGCCGCCGGCGGACTGCCGGGCCAGCTCGTCCATGGGTCTGCCGCCGGGATAGGGCAGGCCCAGGACCCGCGCCGCCTTGTCAAAGCACTCCCCCGCCGCGTCGTCCCGGGTGGCTCCCAGGATCTCCATGTCAGTATAGTCCCGCACATCCACGATGAGCGTGTTGCCGCCGGAGATGGCCAGGGCCAGGAACGGCGGCTCCAGATCGGGGAAGGCCAGGTAATTGGCGGCAATATGGCCCCGGATGTGGTGTACCGGAATCAGCGGCACGCCCAGGGCGTAGGCCACGGACTTGGCAAAGCTGACGCCTACCAGCACCGCGCCGATGAGCCCCGGGGCGTAGGTCACCGCCACGGCGTCCACATCCTGTTTCGTCAGGCCCGCGTCCGCCAGGGCCCGGTCGGTGAGACCGGCAATGGCCTCCACGTGCTTGCGGGAGGCGATCTCCGGCACCACGCCGCCGTAGAGGGCGTGCATATCCGCCTGGGACAATATGGCGTCGGACAGCACGGTGCGGCCGTCCCGCACCACTGCCACGGCGGTCTCGTCACAGGAGGATTCAAAGGCCAGTATGTTCATATGCGTCACTCCTCCCAGGGGTGTTTTTCAGGCATCCCCATGGACGGATCCCAGGGGATATGAATAAACCTCTGATATGCTCTCTCCGACAGCCGGCTGCGATATGCCTGCCGATGGGCAGCCATCATTGCGGTCTCGTCGACCTGGTCCTCAGCCAGGTACAGCGTATGATACGGCACGCCGAACACCGCCGCCATGTAGTCTGCCTGCCGGGCGCCGTTGCGGCGGTAGAAGTCCAACCGCCGCCGGGCCATATCCGGGTCCGGCGCATATGCCGGCACCTCCGACTCGCCAAAGATAACGCTGCCCCGCTCCGCCTCCACAAGCGCCTTGATCAGGGCGGCACCCAGGCCGCCGCCCCGTCGGTCCGGGGCCACGCAGAGGCAGTCGAACAGCTTCCAGCCGGGCGCGCAGTCCCACAAAAAGGCCTCGCCCAGGATCTCTGTCCCCTCCGTCAGCCCGTAGGTGCGGTAGATCCCCTGCCGGGCCATGTCCTGCATAGCGTGCAGAGGCCGCAGCTCAGCCTCCGGAAAGGCCGGGACCAGGTGCTCCCGGTATATTCTTGTCAATTCCTCATCGGTCAGCAGCCGGATCTCCATGGGAATCCTCCTCATAGGTGTAATTCTTCGTCAGGATCAAGGCGTCCTCCCTGGGCAGATCGTAGTAGTTCCTGCGCCGCCCCGCCTCCTCAAAGCCGAAGCTGCGGTACAGCGCGATGGCGGGGCCGTTGGAGGGGCGCACCTCCAGCGTCAGGAAAGCCAGCCGGCTGCCCCGGGCAAAGCGGTCGAACACGGCGATCAGCTGCTCCGCCACGCCGCGGCGCCGGTATTCCGGGAACACCGCCACATTGGTGATGTAGCCCTCGTCGGCCATGACCAGCAGCCCCGCGTAGCCCACCACCTTTTCCGTCGCCGGTTCCACGGCCACCAGAAAGGCGGCGCACTGGTTGTCCAGCTCCTCGGCCAGCATCTTCTGGGACCAGGGCCGGGAAAAGCAGATCCGCTCCAGCCGCTCCAGCTCCTCCAAATGGTCCGCCGTCATGGGGACCACGTTTACCTGCATCTTCTCCATCGCTTATCCTTTCGCCTCCAGCCAGTTGCGTCCGGCGTGGGCCTCTGCCCGCAGGGGCACCGCCAGCCGGGCCACCTGCTCCATCTCCTCCGTCAAGAGCTCCTTTACCTTTTCCTGCTCCGCCTCCGGGCACTCCACGATCAGTTCGTCGTGGACCTGCATGATGAGGCGGGCCTCCAGCCCCTCGGCCAGGAGCCGCTGCCGGACCTTCACCATGGCCAGCTTGATGATATCGGCGGCCGTGCCCTGGATGGGCATGTTCAGGGCCACCCGCTCGCCGAAGGCGCGCATGTTGAAATTGGAGGATTTCAGCTCCGGCAGGGCGCGGCGCCGGTGCCACAGCGTCTCCACGTAGCCCCGCTCCTTCGCCTGCTCCACCACGTCGGTCATATACCGCTTCACACCCTGATAGGTGTCAAAGTACCGCTCCATATAGCTCCTGGCCTCCGCCACCGTGACGCCGATATCCTGGCTCAGGGAAAAGGCGGAGATGCCGTACACGATGCCGAAATTCACCGCCTTGGCGCTGCGGCGCATGTCGGCGCTCACCTGCTCCGGCGGCACGTGGAACACCCGGGCTGCGGTGACGGTGTGGAAATCCGCCCCCTGGGCAAAGGCCTGCTGCATGGCGGCGTCTCCCGCCATATGGGCCAGCAGCCGCAGCTCGATCTGGGAGTAGTCGGCGTCCACCAGCACGCATCCCTCCTCCGCCGTGAACAGGCGGCGGATCTGACTGCCCAGATCCGTCCGGGTGGGGATGTTTTGCAGGTTGGGCTCCGTGGAGCTGAGGCGGCCGGTGGCCGTGACCGTCATCTGGAAGCTGGTCCGCACCCGCCCGTCGGGGCAGATGGCCTTCAGCAGTCCGTCGGCGTAGGTGGATTTCAGCTTGGTATACTGGCGGTAGGTCAGGATCCGGTCCACGACAGGCGCGTCGGCGCGCAGCTTTTCCAGCACCTCGGCGTTGGTGGACCAGCCGGTTTTCGTCTTCTTCCCATGGGGCAGGCGCAGGTCCTCAAAGAGCACCTTGCCCAGCTGCTTAGGGGAGTTGATGTTGAACTCGCTGCCCGCCAGGTCGTAGATCTCCCGCTCCAGGGCGACGATCTTCCCCTCCAGCCAGGCGCCGAACGCAGCCAGCTGACCGCCGTCGCAGCGCATGCCGGCGCACTCCATCTCCGCCAGCACCCGGCACAGGGGCAGCTCCACCTCCGTGAACAACTGCCACATCTGCTGCTCTTTCAGCCGCGGCTCCTGGAACTCCCGCAGGGCGGCGATGGCGCTGCAGCGGCTGTCCAGCGAGGCCTCCGCCATGGCGGCGTCGCCCAGGGGGGAGAAATCGGCGGCGGCCAGGTGGGCCTGCCCCGTCACCTCCCGGTTGTAATAGCTCATAAAGAGCCGCTCGATTTCATAGCCGCCGGCGGTGGCGTCCAGCAGATAACCGGCCAGAGCCGTGTCGAAGACGAAGCCCGCCGGGTCGATCCCCTCCTCCAGCAGCGCGCGGATCAGATCCTTCACGTTGTGGGACACCTTTTTGACGTCCCCGGCAAACAGGGCGGCCAGCAGGGCGTCCCAGTCGCCGGTGTAGTGCTGGGCGATCAGATTGGCGGTGAGAGAGGTCCTCTCCCCCGTCTCGCACTCCACCGCTATGGCGCACAGATCCGGCAGGGCGCAGACCGTCACGGCCTCCGCCTGCCGCCACAGAGCCAGCAGCTCCTCCGCCCGTTCCGGGTCCGTGACGTTCTCCACGGTGACCTGGCAGTCGGCGTCCAGCTCCTCCGTCTCCCGGGGCGGGACCAGATGGTATTTGTCGATGAGCTTCTTGAATTCCAGCCGCAGGAAGATATCGTACAGCTCCGGCCGGAAGGGCTGGCGCAGATTGTCCGCCGGGGCAAAGGGCAGCGGCGCGTCGGTGACGATGGTGGCCAGCCAGTAGGAGCGGCGGGCGCTCTCCTCCCCCTCGGTGAGCTTTTTGATGACGCCCGGCTTGGCGTGGAGCTGCGGCAGCGCGCCATAGATGGCGTCAATGCTCTTGTACTCCTGCACCAGGGCCATGGCGGTCTTTTCTCCCACGCCCGGCACGCCGGGGATATTGTCCGAGGAATCGCCCATCAGGGCCTTCAGATCCACCATGTGGATGGGCTCAAAGCCGTACTCCGCCTGGAAGCTCTCCGGCGTCATATCCCGGGTGGTGGTCTGGCCCATGCGGGTGGAGACCAGCTTTACCCTGGTGCGGTCCGTCACCAGTTGGAGGCTGTCCTTGTCGCCGGTGACCACCACGCACTCCCAGCCCTCCGCCTCACAGCGGCGGGAGATGGTGCCGATCAGATCGTCCGCCTCGTAGCCCGCCAGCTCGTAGCGGGGGATGGCCATGGCGTCCAGTACCTGCTTGAGCACCGGCATCTGCATGGCCAGCTCCTCCGGCATGGGGTGGCGGGTCGCCTTATAGCTCTCGTCCGCCCGGTGGCGGAAGGTGGGCTCCCGCCGGTCAAAGGTGACGCACAGCGCCTCCGGCCGCTCCTCATCCAGCAATCGCTGCAGCGTGGTGACGAAGCCGTACACCGCGTTGGTGTGCAGTCCCTCCCGGGTGGTCAGCGGGCGTATTCCGTAAAAAGAGCGGTTGATGATGCTGTTGCCGTCCAAAACCATCAGCTTCAAGGCGATCCCTCCCTGCCGTCGCTCGTATCGTCGCACGTTTAATCAATTGTTTATTATAGTACATTTTCCCCCATAAGACAACTGTGAAACTCTTGACAAGTCATTTTGGTGTGGTAAACTTGCTGTGTTCATTTTGCCGCGGCAGAACAGGCAGCGCATTTATGGGATCCGGAACACTTTCAATAATCCGTGTCCGTTTCTCCGTGCCGCAATCCCGGGACTGGCCGGGCTGCCTGTCCTCCCTGGAGCTGCTCTGCGGCGGCTGTCTGCTGCTGCCGCCTGGGCACCGCCGGCATGCTCCGGTTCCCGGCGACTGCCGCCGCTGCCGGCGCTTTCGCCGTGTTTTTGGCGACGCGCAAGAAAGGAGATACAAGAAGCCAATGACGATCCTCTCTTCCTTCCTGATGGTGGGCGAGCGCGTTTTCCATCTGTTCCTCATGTCCGTGGCCGGCTTCATTCTGGGGCGGGCCAGGCTCCTCGACGAGCGGGGCGCCTACGGTCTGAACAACGTGCTGCTCTACGTCGGTCTCCCCTGCATGCTGCTCTCCGCCTTTCAGAAGGCCCCGGAGGACGGCGGGCTGTCCAACTTCTTCCTGGCTACCCTTCTGGCCGCCGCCATTCACGTTATCAGCATCCTGATCGCCCATCTGACGATCCACCACGAGAACCGCCAGCAGGAGACCGTCTTCCGGCTGGCTGCCAGCATGTGCAACTGCGGCTTCATGGCTATGCCCCTGCAGTCGTCCCTGCTGGGCAGCATCGGCGTCTTCTACGGCTCCGCTTACAGCATGGTGTTCAACCTGTTCAGCTGGACCTACGCCCTCACCATGATGTCCGGCTCGAGAAAAGGCTTCTCCGTCCGGCGCCTGATCCTCAACCCCGGCATCATGGGGGTGATCGTGTCCCTCACGCTGTATCTCCTGCACGTCCGGCTCCCCAGTCTGCTGCTGACTCCCGTCACCTATCTGGGCGAGCTGACCATCACTCTGCCCATGCTCATCATCGGCTACCAGCTCTCCCAGGTGAATTTTAGCTTCGTGCTGAAGCGCAGCGGATTCTGGATCTCCGCCGCCCTGCGGCTCCTGGTCTTCCCCGCTCTGGCGCTGGGGCTCTGCATCCTTCTGCGCATGGACCGGACCCTTCTGCTGACCATGGTCATCGCCGCCTCCACGCCGGCGGCCGCCGTCATCAACATGTTCGCCCTGCGCTTCAACGGCGATTCCAAGCTGGCCTCCAGCACGGTGGCCGTCTCCACGGTGCTCTCCTGCCTGACCATCCCGCTGATGGTGGGCCTGGCCATGGCCCTGGTGCCGTAATGCCCTCACAAGGAGGTTCCCCATGCTGAAGGCTGTTTTATTCGATCTGGACGGAACGCTTCTGCCCATGGACCAGGACGCGTTCACCGAAGGCTATTTCAAGTTTCTGTGCAAAAAGCTGATCCCCCACGGATACGAGCCCCAGGCCTTGATCCGGTCCATCTGGCACAGCACCGGCGCCATGGTGCGCAACGACGGCTCCTGCTCCAACGAGGAGGCCTTTTGGCGGGACTTTACGCAGGTCCTGGGACAGAAGGCCGCGGAGGACCGCCCCCTGTTCGAGGAATTCTACGCCGTTGATTTCCAGGTCGCCCGATCCCTGTGCGGCTTCACGCCCCGGGCAGCGGAGACCATCGCCCTGCTGAAGGACGCCGGCGTCCGCAGGATCCTGGCCACCAATCCCATTTTCCCCGCCGTCGCCACCCGGACCCGGATCCGCTGGGCGGGCCTGGAGCCGGAGGACTTTGAGCTCTGCACCACCTATGAGAACATCGGCTTCAGCAAGCCGAACCCCGCGTACTACCGGGAGATTCTGCGCAGGCTGGAGCTCCCGGCGGAGGATTGCCTGATGGTGGGCAACGACGTGGAGGAGGACATGATCGCCGCCCGGCTGAACATGCCGGTCTTTCTCCTCACCGACTGCCTTATCAACCGCTCCGACGCAGATCTGTCCGCCTTTCCCCACGGCGGATTTGACGAGCTGATGACCTTCCTGCGCCGACGCCTGACAAACGCATAAGAAACGCCCGCAGACGCTGTCCACGTCTGCGGGCGTTTTTCATTTTTCCTATTCCCCTGTCAGCGGGTAGCTGATATCCACCGTCCCGAAGGTTCCCCGCATCTCGCCGTCCAGCAGAATCTGCACCGCGTCGACGCCGTCGATGGAGCACAGGGAGCGGGTCACGCTCTGGACCAGCAGGGCCTGCTGCTCCGGGTCCTCCGGCAGAAGCTCCTCGTCCGTGCCCGGCAGATTCAAATAGCAGACGCCGTTTTCCGCCCGCAGGGACAGGGCAGCAAAGCCATGCGGCAGCAGGGGCGTCAGCTCCGTGCTCTCCGGCCCGGCCAGCAGCGCGTTCATGATGACAGTGCCGCGGCTCTCGCCCTCGTACAGGGTCAGCAGCCGGTCCTCTCCCGCCAGCTCCCCTTCCGATCCGCGGAAATACAGCCGGGCGGCAAAGGTTCGCACCACATCTTCTGTGCTGGTGAGCAGAGCGTCGCCTGCCAGAAGGATATTGCTGTGGCGGTAAGAGAGCTCCAGTCCATTCACCAGGATACGCACCATGCGGATGGGCGCGATCTGCGTCAGCGTCAGGGTGACGCAGTAGTCGGCCATGCTCAGTTTCATGCCGGAGAGCTGGCCGTAGGCGGCGGAGAAGTCCACCACCGCCATGCTGCCGTTGATGCTGCAGCCCAGCAGATGGGTCCCCGCCGGGATGGGGCTGGACAATGCCGGATCGTCGCTCCCCGCCAGCAGCAGGTGCAGGGCTTCACGGGCCTGTACCTCCGGCGGGCGCTTTGCCTGCTCCGTCCAATCCACCCGGGCGGCGGCCAGGATATCTCCGCCCCCCGCCTGCTGGGGCTCGGCGACGTAATAGACGGACAATCCGGTCCCCTCCGGCGCCGTGGAGGCGACGCCGCAGCCGGCCAGGCAGATCAGCACGGTCAGGCACAGCAGCAGGGTCAGCCATCTCTTCATGCGTCGCCACCTCCCTCCGCCAGCGGAAGCCGGACGGTAAAGACCGATCCTCTGCCGGCAGCGCGGGGACTGACGGAGACGGTGCCGCCCCGCCGCACCACGGTGTCACGCACGATGGACAGGCCCAGGCCCGTGCCGCCCACCTGGCGGGAGCGCGTCTTGTCCACCCGGTAAAAGCGCTCAAAGATGTGGTCCATGTCCTCCGCCGGGATACCGATACCGTTGTCCTCCACCCGGATGACCACGGCCTGCTCCTCCACGGAGGCGATGGTATGGACAAAGCCCATCTGGCTGGAGTACTTGATGGCGTTCTCCATCAGATTGTAGAGGATCTGGTGCACGTCGTCCTCCGTGGCCAGCACCACGGCCTGCGGGTCCGCCTCCCAGGACAGGGAGACCTCCTTTTCCCGGGCCACCATGCCCAGCATACGCACCACACGCTCCAGCACCGGTCCCACCGGCACGGCGCCGGGGCTCTCCATGGCGTCGCTGTCCAGCCGCGTCAGGCGCAGAAGGTCCTCGCTGATCCGGCTGAGGCGCTCCGCCTCCTGGCCGATGTCCGTGACGAACTCCCGCACGGTGGCGGGATCCATCTGCTCGGTCTGCAGGATGGAATCCGTCAGCAGCCGGATGCCGGCCAGCGGCGTCTTCAGCTCGTGACTGGCGTCGGAGACAAAACGGCGGCGGGCGTTTTCCGTGGTCTGCAGGCGGTCGGTCAGACTGTTGAATTCGGCGGCGATCTGGGCGATCTCGTCCGTGCCGCGGACGTTGGCCCGGCGGCTGTAGGCGCCCTCCCGCACGCTGCGGATGGCCTGCAGCAGGTCGCTGATCTGCCGGGTGAACAGCCGGGAGAGCAGCATGCTCAGCAGGATCACCAGCACGCCGATGACTGCCGAAATCACCATCAGGTTCTGCTGGAAGCTCTGCAGCAGCTCCGCCTGCTCCGTGTCATACTCGTAGGCGTAGATCGCCCCGATGATCTGATTGTGATAGACCAGAGGCTCGGCGCTGCGGCTGATGAACGCCTTGCTGTCGTAGCGGCAGTAGAAGGCGTCGTTGCCCGACAGGGCCTGGGCCACCTCGGTATAAAAGGCGTACAGCCCCCGGGCGTTGCCCGTCTCACGGGAGTCGTACAAGATGCGCCCGGCGGTGTCTGTCACCAGGAGGCGGCTGACGCCGGTCTCCCGGAGGCCGCCCAATGCCTGCCCCACGTTCTCCTCCGTCAGCCGTGCCAGGCCGGACAGGGAGGTTTCGATCACCTTCACGCTGTTGAACATGGCCGTCCGCTTGGAGCGGAACACCAGGTTCTGCGACACCAGCAGCGGGTAGGAGTTCAGCAGCACCAGAACGGCCAGGATGATGACGATGTAACTGGCGCCGAACTTAAATTGCAGGCTGGTTCTCCCCTTGAAAATAGTAACCAACTCCCCACTTCGTCATGATATATACCGGCTCGGCCGGATTTGGTTCCAGCTTCTCACGCAGGCGGCGGACGTGGACGTCCACCGTGCGGTAATCACCCACGTAGGAGTAGCCCCACACCAGGTTCATGAGGCTCTCGCGGCTGTAGACACGCCGGGGATTCTTCATCAGCAGCTCCAGGAGATCGTACTCCTTGGCGGTCAGATCGATGATCTTTCCGCCCCGGATCGCCACGCGCTGCTCCATATCCAGGCTCAGCGAGCCCACCGTCAGCAGGGCGCCGGAACGCTGCTGCTGACCGGCGCTGTTGGCCCGGCGCAGCAGGGCCCGGATCCGGGCGATGACCTCCCGGATATTGAAGGGCTTTGTCACGTAGTCGTCCGCGCCGCAGGCAAAGCCCATCAGCTTGTCCTCGTCCTCGCTGCGGGCGGTCAGCATGATCACAGGCACGTCGGAAAACTCCCGGATCTTCATACAGGCCTCCGTGCCGGAGAGGACGGGCATCATCAGATCCAGAATGATCAGGTCAAAATTGCCGGTGCGGGCCAGCTCCACGGCGGTGGCTCCGTCGTAGGCTGTCTCCACCTGAAAGCCCTCGTTTTCCAGGTTGAACCGGATCCCCTTGACCAACAGCTTTTCGTCGTCAACTACCAGAATCTTCACGCGCTGCCTCCTCTCCCTTATCCTGCGGCGCCGTGCCGCTCACCGTAACGTAGGGGCGGATGTCCTCTACCGTCTTTTCTCCGATGCCGCTGACCCGGGTCAGCTCCTCCACCGAGGCAAAGGGGCCGTTGGCCGCCCGGTCGGCCACGATCCGTTCCGCCAGCGCCGGACCGATCCCCGGCAGGCGCTGCAGGGCCTCTTCGTCCGCCGTGTTCAGGTCGATGGGGTCCGGCTGCTGTGCCTCCTGCTCCTGCTGGGTCCGGACGGTGTAGCCGCCCTGCTTCTCCGCCCCGCGGCTGTTCAGATGCAGGATCAGCACCAGAAGCACGAAGGCAAACGTGGCGCACAGCAGAAATATCTCACTTTTTGTAACCTTCTCCGGCTTTCTCACGGTTGACTACCCCACGCATTTTGCATATAATGGATTTACTCTACCTTCCAATCGCTGCGCATCGCAGCATTTTTGCACATAAAACCATACCATTTGTCATTATAGCACATCGGGAGAAAAAAGGATATGAAAATACGCCGTATTTTATCTGTTTTTTTGCTGACGGTCCTGCTCAGCACCATGTTCTGCATCGCCCCCGCCTACGCGCTGGAGGATCCGGACATTCAGGCTGCGGCGGCCCTGCTGGTGGACGCCGACACCGGGCACGTCCTCTACGCCAAAAATGAAAACGTACGGCGCGCTCCCGCCAGTCTGACAAAGCTGATGGTCTCCCTGCTGGTGATGGAGGCCCTGGAGCGGGGCGAGCTGAAGCTGGACCAGCCCATCACCGCCACCGTCAGCTCTCTGGCCAATCTGACGCCGGACAGCAGCACCGCCGATATCCGGGCTGGCGAGACCCTGACCGTGGAGCAGCTGCTCTACTGCATGCTGCTGGTGTCCGCCAACGAGGTGGGCGACATCATCGGCGAGGCCTACTGCGGCTCCGTGGGCGCCTTCATTGATCTGATGAACCAGCGCGCCATGGAGCTGGGCTGCACAAACACCAATTTCGTCAATTCCTCCGGTCTGGACGATCCCAACCATTACACCACCGCCTGGGATCTCTACCTGATCACCCGGGAGGTCATGAAGTACGACACCTTTATGACCATCTGCAACAGCAAATCCTATACCGTGCCCGAGACCAATATCTCCGGCGCCCGGGAGCTGCACACCACCAACGGCCTCATCTCCAACTGGCGCTATCTGGGCTACCTGTACGACGGCGCCGTGGGCATCAAGACCGGCACCACGCCGGAGGCAGGGCGCTGCCTGGTATCCTCCGCCAAACGGTCCGGCCGCTCCCTGGTCAGCGTGATGCTGGGCGCGGGGCTGTCGGAGGACGGGCGCATCATGAGCTTCCTGGAGACGGCCCGCCTCTTTGACTGGGGCTTCGACAACTTCGTCTTCACCAAGGTGACGGATGAGGACAAGCTCTACGCCGTGCCGGTGGAGCTGTCCAAGGAGACCGACACCATCATGGTCCATCCGGAGGAGACCACCGAGGTGCTCCTGCCCAAGGATCTGGTGCCGGAGACCGACCTGACCTACAAGCTGGATCTGCCCGAATCCGTGGACGCCCCCATTGCCGCCGGGCAGAGACTGGGCACTGTGACCGTCATCTACAACGGTGAGGAATACGCCGTGGTCCCCCTGCTGGCCGTCAGCGACGTCTCCTCCTCCCGTTTCCTGATCATCAAGCGGACCATCCAGCAGTACCTGGCCATGCCCTACGTGAGGATCGGCCTCATCGCGCTGGCCGTTTTGATCCTGGTGCTGGTGATCTGGATCCGCCTGACCCGCACCCGCCGCCGCTATCGCCGGGGCGGAAAGCGCTACCGCGGCAGAAGCAGATAAGATTTGAATACGGCCATCCCACAATCCGGGGATGGCCGTATTGTTGAAAGGAGTTCCCATGCCGGACGTAACGATTCTCTACCAGGACGCCCACCTGGCGGTGGCCGTCAAGCCCGCAGGTGTGCTGAGCGAGGACGGGGACGGCGCCTCCATGCCGGCCCTGCTCCGGGAGCACTACCGCGCCGCCGGGCAGAACGACTATATTGCCACCGTCCACCGGCTGGACCGGATCGTAGGCGGAGTCATGGTGTTTTCCCGGCGCCGGGAGATCACCGGCAAGCTCACCGAGGCCGTCCGGGAGCACCGGGTCACCAAGGAGTACCTGGCCGTTCTGCGGGGCCACCCGGCGGAGCCGGAGGCCACCCTCACCGATTTGCTGTTCCGGGACGCCGCCCACAACAAGAGTTACGTGGTCAAGCGGATGCGCAAGGGCGTCCGGGAGGCCAGTCTGGACTACCGGGAGCTGGGGCGGACGGACGCCCTCTCCCTGGTCCGCGTCCGCCTTCACACCGGGCGCACCCACCAGATCCGCGTACAGTTTGCCTCCCGGGGCCTGCCCCTGCTGGGCGACATCCGCTACGGCAGCAAGGACCCCCGCTGCACCGCCGCCCTGTGGTCGTATCATCTGGCCTTTGCCCACCCCGTCACCGGCAGGCCGGTGGATGTGATCTGCCCGCCCCCTGCAGCCTATCCCTGGACTCTGTTCGAGGGGGCGTTCTGAAAAGCGCAGCGCCCCCGCCTGTCATCTTGAGCGGAGTGAGCGCAGCGAACGCAGTCGAAAGATCCTCCCCCTCCCACGCCCGGCAGCGGCAAGCGCCTTCGATTTCCTCCGCTCGCTCAGGATGACAGGAAAAGCCGCCCATCGGGGCACGTTTCGCAAGGAAGTTGCTTTGAGGCAGTTATTACCGGCTAAAAAGGACATGAAAGGGGCGTGACCGCTATGGTCACGCCTGTTTTGTCTTTTGGATTTTGTGGGGCAAAATCCGATGCTCGTTATGAATGTGGACAAGGATGCATCCCCACCTCATCCGACCTCGCTTTGCTCAGCCACCTTCCTCTCAAGGGGACGGCTTTTTCTGCCCTCGCGGCATCTCCGCAAACCGGAATTTGTCGCTTCATTTATCCTGCTTTTTAAAATCGCGAACTACTCCATAGACTAAGAAGCAAATGCCTGCAATGAGTGCGATAATGGCTGCGACTTTCAAAGGCGATCCTACATAACTTAATCCGGCTTGGAACAAGGAACTATCCCAACTCACCACATTACTCATGAAAATCGCTGCTGCTATGTATCGTGCACTCATTAAAACAGCTGAGATCAAACAGAATATTGCGCCAATACCTTTGTTATTCATAAATTCACCTCCATAAATCCCGATTTGTTTTGGTCATTATACTATTGTTGACCGACGTAGTCAATTACCTTGCACTTGAGGCAGACGGAGGCACTTCCTTACGAAGTGCCTCCGTCGGGGCGGCTTTTCCGTTCTTCTCTTCTTCATGCCGCGGAGCTCTCCCGCTCCCGGCGCAGCTTCTCCGCCATAGCGGCGATGAACACGCCGTTGCTGGGCTTGTCCACGTTGAAATACGCCCGCTGGAGCTCCGGGTCACCCCGCAGCCACGCCGCGTCCACGGCGCTGCGGATGGCCCGCTCCACGCAGGAGGGCGTAGTGCCGAATTCCCGGGCCAGGGCCGGATACAGCGCCTTGGTCAAGGCGTGAGCCAGCTCCGGCTCCGCTATCACCATCAGGATCGCCCGGCGCACGTAGGGATATCCCTTCATGTGGGCCGGCATCCCCACGGCGTGCAGCGCCCGGGATACCGCCGCCTCCGTCTGCCGCAAACTCTGCCGCTCCCCGTCGGCGCCGCAGGCACGGCGCAGCAGCGCCAGCAGCACGTCGGTGTGGAACGGCTTGGGCAGAAACAGGCGGATCTCCCGCCGGATCACCTCCAGCAGGATATCCTGCCGGCAGTGCCCCGTGACCATCAGCGCGCCGGGCACCACACCCTTCAGCGCATCCAGCAAGGCAAAGCCGTCCAGCTCCGGCAGCACCGCGTCCGTCACCACGACGTCCGGCTGCAGCCGCCGGGCCAGCGCCAGGGCCTCGGTCCCGCTGCCCGTGTGGGCGACCAGGACGAATTCGCCGGTGCTCTCGATCTTCTCTTTCATCAGGAGGCGGTACTCCTCGTCGGCGTCTGCCAACAGGACCCGGTATGCTGTGCCCATGGCCGTTCCCCCATCCGCTTCGCGTTATTTCGCCGATGCTCTGTGTGCTCTGTAGCGTAGCACATATTTGTTCCGAAATCAAGCTGAAGTGGCGCTTTTTCGCCGCATTTCGTTCGACAAAATCCGCATATCGGGACAGCGCGGCATATGTTGTTGTCCGGTGTTTTGTGGGCACAAGATGTTGATTGTTGCAGGGAAATGGCCAGTGGAAAATCCTTTGGTACAGCGCAGCAAAGGAGGGCCGGGCCGCGTTCAGTGAACCGGGCGGAGTCGTGTACCGGGGACATTGGGATAATTAAGCAACCGCTGCGAGATTCGCAGCGGTTGCTTTCTGTTACAAA
Source organism: Oscillospiraceae bacterium (assembly GCA_017427645.1). Taxonomy (GTDB): domain Bacteria; phylum Bacillota; class Clostridia; order Oscillospirales; family Oscillospiraceae; genus Vescimonas. The sequence continues at coordinate 35,313 of JAFRSI010000141.1, forward strand.
TCCTTGCGCCCCAACGCTTTCCTCACGCGCGCTTCTGCTTCATCTGCAGGGACAGCCGATCGGCGATCATGGCGATGAACTCGGAATTCGTCGGCTTGCCCTTGGCGGAGTTGACGGTGTAGCCGAAGTATTTCTGCAGCGTGTCCAGATCCCCGCGGTCCCAGGCCACCTCGATGGCGTGGCGGATGGCCCGCTCCACCCGGGAGGCGGTGGTGTCGAAGCGCCGGGCCACCTCCGGGTACAGCACCTTGGTGACGGCGTTGATCACGTCCATATCGTTGACGGCGATCATGATGGCCTCCCGGAGATACTGGTAGCCCTTGATGTGGGCGGGCACGCCGATCTCGTGAATGATGGCGGTGACCTGGGCCTCCAGCTCCGGCGCCGGATCCTCGGCCGCCTCCGCCGGGCGCAGGGCCCGGCGCATATGCTCCAGCAGCGAGGGCCCGTTGACCGGCTTGGGCAGGAACGAGCAGGCGCCCAGCTCCGCAGCCTCCGCCACCGTACGCGGCGCGCAGAAGGAGGACGCTACGATCACCTGCGGGCCCCGATCCCCCAACTCCCTGCAGCGGCGCAGCAGGGCGAAGCCGTCCAGTCCCGGCAGCACCAGATCCGTCACCAGCAGCTCCGGCCGCCGCTCCACCACCAGGCGCCAGGCCTCCTGCCCGTCCCCGGTCTCACCGACCACCCGGAACTCCCCCGACTCCTCCAACAGCTGCTTTGTCAACACCCGAAATTCCTCGCTGCCGTCGGCGAGGATCACCTTGCTCCAGTTCTCCATTCATCGATCCTTCTTCCCCAAGTAGTAGCCGCCCGGATAGCCCGGCGGCTGCGCAACAAATCAACATCCGTCGCTTGACCTGCCTATAATGTAGCAGAATGGGACAGCGTTTTTCAGCGGATTTCGTCGAAACCCACGGAGAATCGTTCGACAAATTCCGCCGCAAAAGGACGGCCGGGGTAACCCCCGGCCGTCCTTCTGGGCAATCTCTATCCCGCCATGGCCAGCATGTTCTCCATCAGGATCCCGTAGCCCTGTGCGGGGTCGTTGACCAGCACGTGGGTCACAGCGCCCACAAACTTGCCGTCCTGCAGGATGGGACTTCCGCTCATCCCCTGCACGATGCCGCCGGTGGTCTCCAGCAGCCGCGGATCGGTGACCCGCAGCAGCAGATTTCGCATGTCCTGCTTCTCCGGGCAGATCCGCACGATCTCCACCCGGTAGCTGTCGATCTCCTGTCCCGAAACGGTACACAGGATGGTGGCGGGGCCCAGGCGCACCTCCTCCGGCGCAGCCACCGGAAGAGGCTCTCCGGCGCCGACAAAGGCGTCGTCGGACACGGTGCCGAAGATGCCCGCCGCCGTATTGGCCGACACGGTGCCCACGTCGCGCTGGACGGAGAAATCCCCCTTCAGCTCGCCCGGGTCGCCCCGGCGGCCCTTTTTTACCGCCCGCACCGGCGTATCCATAATGGAGCCGCTGCTCAGGGGCATGAGCACGTGGGTGTCCACGTCGGTGACGCCGTGGCCCAGGGCGCCGTAGCTGCCGGTGACGGGATCGTAAAAGGTCAGCGTGCCGATGCCGGCCATGCTGTCACGGATCCACACGCCCAGGCGATAGACGCCGTCGCCGCAGAGCACCGGGCAGGCCTCCGCCTCCCAGGTCCTGCCGCCCCGGCGGACCGTCAGCACCACCGGCTCCTCCCCCGTCTCCTGCAGCACGGACTGCAGATGCTCCGTTGATCGGATCTCCTGGCGGTTGATCCGGAGGATCAGGTCCCCCTCCTTCAAGCCGCAGTCCTCCGCAGGAGAGTTGTCGCCGCCGTCCAGATCGGACACGGCCACCACCAGCACACCGTCGGCAAACAGCTTGATCCCGACGGTCCTCCCCATGGGGATCAATTCCCGCTCCCGCCCCTGAGCGGCCCATGCCTGCTCCGTGCAGACGGAGAGGGACAGCAGGATCGCCAGCGCCAGCGCCGCGATCCGCTGCCGGCAAAACGTCTGCCGCGTTTCATGCATCGGATCACCCCTTTTTTGTTTTTGCCGCGCGGCAGATTTACTTTGTGCCGATTCGACGGGATTATCAGCAACAAATAAAGGAAACAAAAAGCCGCCGCAGCTTGGCTGCGGCGGCTCTTTGACAGTTTTTTTCAACTTTTAGAAGTTCCTGCTCTTGAAGATATCGATGATGTCGTCAAAGGACTTGTCCTCGCTCTTGGACTCCTCGGCCTGCTCGGCCAGCGGCTTCAGGGGCTCCAGGGCGGGCTTGTCCTGCTCCTCTACCTTATTGCCGTCCTCAAAGCCGGTGGCGATCACGGTGACGCGGATCTCATCGTCCAGAGACTCGTCGAAGGTGGCGCCGAAGATGCTCAGCGCGTCGGGATGCACGGCCTGGCGCACCAGATCGGCGGCCTGCGCCACCTCGTCCAGCCCGATATCCATGGAGCCGGTGACGTTGATCAGCACGCCCTTGGCGCCGTTGATGGAGGTCTCCAGCAGCGGGCTGGAGATGGCCATGTGGGCGGCCTCCTCCGCCTTGTTCTTGCCGGCGGCGCGGCCCACGCCCATGTGGGCAAGGCCGGCGTCCTTCATGACGGCGGTCACGTCGGCGAAGTCCAGGTTGATGAAGCCGGTGTCGCGGATCAGGTCGGAGATGGACTGCACGGCCTGGCGCAGCACGTCGTCGGCGATCTCGAAGGCGTTGGCAAAGGTGATCTTCTCGTCGGTGGCGTATTTCAGCCGCTCGTTGGGGATGATGACAAGGGAGTCCACCTTGCCCTGCAGCTCCTCGATGCCCTGCTCGGCCTGGGTCATGCGGCGGCGGCCCTCAAAGCCGAAGGGCTTGGTGACCACGCCCACCGTCAGCACGCCCTGCTCCCGGGCGATCTCCGCCACCACGGGGGCCGCGCCGGTACCGGTGCCGCCGCCCATACCGGCGGTGATGAACACCATGTCGGTCTTCTCCAGGGCCTTGGTGATCTGATTGCGGCTCTCCTCGGCGGCCTTGCGGCCCACCTCGGGGTTGGAGCCGGCGCCCTTGCCGCCGGTCAGCTTCTCGCCGATCTGGATCTTATATGTGGCGCTGGAAGCGTTCAGCGCCTGCTTATCGGTATTGACAGCGATAAACTCCACGTTCTTGGTGCCGGAGCGCACCATGCGATTCACCACGTTATTGCCTGCGCCGCCAATGCCCACGACCTTGATGTTGACAACGTTTTCAACGCCCGTTTCCAATCCAAAACTCATGACGGTTCCTCCTGCTATCTCTTGTATTCAAAAGCCATTTTTCCTGCTCTTAACCCCAATATAGAGTGGTTTGTATTATTGTATTACGGATTGGGCCGGAGGTCAAGTGCTCCCGTGTGATTTCCTGAAAAAAGTTGCAGATCAATCGGGAATAAAATTGACCTTGTGATCCTGGGTCATGTTGATGGTGCCCTTCTCGTTGTCCTCCAGGCGCTCCACCACCGCCAGCAGATAGTTCAGCTTATAATCCATATCGGCGTTCCAGGGGATCTGGACGGTGAAGCGGTTCAGATAGCGCATGGTGATGACGGAGGCATCCTCCAGGTGGATCGCCTGCACGTCCTTCAGCATATCCTTCTCCCGCAGCCGCTGCAGCATATCCAGCAGTACCCGGCCGGCATCCTCGTTCTCCGCGCGGAAGGTCTCGCCGATCCGGGGTTCCTTCAGCACCAGGCCTGTGACGGCGGGATACTCCCTGGTGCCGGACGTCACCGTGTCCACGATCTTGCCCGCGCCGGACAGCAGCCACAGCACCTCGTCCTGCTCCACCGCCAGGGCCACGCGGCTCTCTGTGATGGTGATGCACAGGGTGCTGGGCAGCTTGCGGACGATCCGCACCGTCTCCACATAGCTCAGCTCCGAGCGGATGCGGTTGGCCACCTCGTATTTGTCCATGAGGAAGAGGTTGTCACCCAGATCCACGCCGCTGGCCGCCACCACGTCCTCCTGGGCGTAGCGCTCCGCGCCCTGCACCTCGATGCTCTCCACCTTGAAGAACAGGGCCAGCGCCGCCACGATGGCGCCGCAGATCACCACGAAGGTCAGCAGGCGATAGAGGACGGCGAACCTTCCCCTGTTGCTTCTGCGTTTTCTTCTATTGCGTCTGCCCATGTGAAACTCCTATCTCTCTGTCTCCTGTATCGCTGCGCCCAGCCGGGCCAGATCGCCCGTCAGGTCGCCGTATCCCCGCTTGATGTGGCGGATCTCCTCCACCTGGGTGATGCCGTCTGCCTGCAGACCTGCCACCACCAGTGCCGCGCCGCCCCGCAGATCCGTACATCGCACGGCGGCTCCGCTCAGACGCGGTACGCCGCACAGCACCGCCACCCGCCCCTCGGAACGGATATCGGCGCCCATGCGCAGCAGCTCTCCCACGTGCCGGTATCGGCTTTGGAACATGTTTTCCACGAACATCGTGGTGCCGTGTGACCGCAGCAGGGCCGCCATCACCACCGCCTGGGCGTCCGTGGGGAACCCCGGATAGGGCGAGGTGCGGATGGGGCTGACGCCTCGCAGCACGCCGCGGCTCTGCAGCCGGATGCAGGCCTCGTCACAGCTGACGCAGCAGCCCGCCTGCCGCAGCACGGTGGTCACCGTGGAGACGTGGCGGTAATCCACGCCCCGCAGTACGACGTCGCCGCCGGCGGCAGCCGCCGCCGACAGATATGTAGCCGCCGCGATCCGGTCGCCGATGCAGCGGTGCCGGCAGCCGTGAAGCGGACGGCCGCCCTCCACGATCACCGTGGCGGAACCCGCGCCGCGGACGGCGGCGCCCATGGCCCGGAGAAATCCCTGCAGATCCACGATCTCCGGCTCTCTGGCGGCGTTGGAAATCACCGTGACGCCCCTTGCGCCGCAGGCCGCCAGCATGGCGTTCTCCGTGGCGCCCACGCTGGGCAGAGGCAGCACGATCTCCGTCCCCAGCAGGCCGCCCTGACACTGCAGACGGCCGCCGCACTCGTCGATCCGGGCCCCCAGGGCCCGCAGAGCGGCCAAGTGGATATCAATGGGCCGGGGCCCCAGCTCGCAGCCGCCGGGATAGCTCAGCTCCGCCCTGCCGCAGCGGCCCAGGATCGCCCCCAGAAAGATCACCGACGAGCGCATCCGCCGCATCAGCGCATCCGGGATCTCCCAGCCGCTCAAGGTGCTGCTGTCCACCGTCAGGGTTTCGCCCTCCCGGCTCACCCGGCAGCCCAGATGGCGCAGGATGGCCGCGCTGGCCTCCACGTCCTCCAGGGGCGGACAGTTCTCGATCACGCAGACGCCGCCGCTGAGGACGGCGGCTGCCAGAATGGGCAGTACGCTGTTCTTTGCCCCCTGCACCGTCAGCTCCCCCCGGAGCCGACGGCCTCCCTCCACTGTGATCACTCTCATGGTCCGCCCTGCCTTTCCTCGCTTTTTCAAGCCATCTTATGCAGGGCAGGCCCATCCGGTCACTTGACCAGAGCCATAACCGTGTCGTAGATCCGCTGGGTGGCGTCCAGGATCCCCAGGGACCCCATGGCGCGGCTCATGGCCGCGCAGCGCCCCGGATCGTCCAGGATCTCCCGGGCGGCCCGATAGAGGCCCTCTCCGGTGCACTCCGCCTCCAGCATCAGCCTGGCGCCGCCGTGCTTTTCCAGGATCCTGGCGTTCTTCTCCTGATGATTGTTGGTCACGTAGGGCGATGGGACGATGATGGTGGGCACCGCCAAAGCCGTGATCTCGCTGACGGTGGATGCACCGGCCCGGCAGATCACCAGATCCGCCGCCCGCATGACCACCGCCATGTCGTAAATGTACTCCCGCACGTCCAGGGAGGGACACTTGTCCAGCCCTCTGGCCTCCAGCTCGGTGCGGATGCTCTTCCAGCCGCTGCTGCCCACGGCGTGGATGTGGTGGAACGGCTCGCCGCCCTGCTGCTCACACCGGAAAAAGTCCAGCATCTTCTGGTTCATGTCCCGGGCGCCCAGGCTGCCCCAGAAGGACACCACCAGCGGCCGGTCGTCTGTAAAGCCCAGCTTTTGCCGGGCCTCCCGGCGGCTCAGTTCAAAGAAATCGCCCCGCACCGGCGTGCCGGTGACTACGATCTTCTCCGGGTGGCGGTAGTGCTGGCGGCAGTCCTCAAAGCCCACCATGATCCGGTCGGCGTAGGGCTCCAGCCGCTTGGTGGTCAGGCCGGGGACCATGTTGGACTCATGCACCGCCGTGGGCACACCGGCCCGGGCCGCGCAGCGCACCATGGGATAGCTGGCATAGCCGCCGGTCCCCACCACCAGATCGGGGTGAAATTCGTCGAAGATCTGCCGGGCCTGGCGGGGAGAGGCCATCAGCGTTTTGACGGCCCGCAGGTTGAAGGCCAGGGATTTCGGCTTCAGGGACCGGCGGAAGCCGGATACCTCCACGCCCCGGAAGGCATATCCCTGCTTCTCCACCAGCTCCCGCTCCATGCCGTCCGGCGTGCCCACGAAGAGCACGTTCAGCTTCGGCAGCTTCTGCTCCATATATTTTGCCAGCGCCAGGGCGGGATTGACGTGGCCCGCCGTGCCGCCGCAGGTAAATATCACGTTCATGTCCTATCCTCCCGCTCCCGTTAGCCGTCCTTCGGCGCCGGGATCTGCCGCGATACGCTGAGTACGATACCCATTTCAAATAGCTGCAGGGCCAGAGCCGTGCCGCCGTAGCTGAAGAACGGCAGGGAGATGCCGGTGGCGGGGACCAGGCCGCTGACCACGGCAATGTTCAGAAACGTCTGCAGGGCGATGTGGGTCACCACGCCCACCGCCAGCAGCGAGCCGAAGCGGTCCCGGGCGTGGAGGGCGATCCAGAAGCCGCGGATGATCAGCAGGGCGAAGATCAGCATGATGACGCAGGCGCCGATCAGGCCCAGCTCCTCACAGACGATGGCGAAAATACAGTCGTTGTGCTCTTCGGGCAGGTAGAGGAATTTCTGGCGGCTCTTGCCCAGGCCCACGCCCAGCAGGCCGCCGGAGCCGATGGCGATCAGGCTCTGTACCATCTGATAGCCGTCGCCCAGCTCGTCGATCCAGGGGTTGTGCCACATGGCGATGCGGCTGGAGCCGTAGGTGATGATCCCGGCCTCCACCAGCTTGACATAGGCGAAGACGGCCGCGGCGCCGCCGCCCACCCCCAGGCCCACCAGCCAGGCGCGGATGCCGCCCACGATCATCATGACCACGCCGGTGCCCACGATGAGGATGGTGCCGGACAGATGGGGCTCCAGCATCATCAGCACGGCGATGATGCCCAGAATGGCCATATAGGGCCAGATGCCCTGGCGCCAGGTCAGCATCTTGTCCTTCTTTTTGGAGATGCTGTCGGCAAAGTAGACGATGACGCCCAGCTTGGCGATCTCCGATGGCTGGAAGGTGAAGACGCCGCGCTTGCCCAGCCAGCGGGTGGCGTTGTTGACGGTGATGCCCACGTGGGGGATGATCACCAGGATCAGCAGGAACACAGAGAAGCCCAGCAGCAGCTTGGCGGCGCCCCGCCAGCGCTGGTAGGCGAACTTGCTCACCACGAACATGGCCACGATGCCCAGGGCGGCAAAGATGGCCTGGCGCTTGAAGTAGTAGGCCGGATCGCCGGATTCGTAATAGGCGGAGGGGAAGCTGGCGGAAAACACCATCACCAGTCCGATGGCCGTCAGCAGCAGCGTCAGCAGCAGGAAGGGAATATCCATCCTGCCCTTTGCCGCCTCCAGATTCTTTTGTTCCGTCTCTCTGGCGCGTTTCTGGCGCTCCTTCAGCGCCTGGTGCTCTGCACGGGTCAACGCCGTCCCCTCCTTTCGTTCTGATTCTCGCTCATCAAACGGCGAAGCGGTCCATGACGCCCAGATAGGCCAGGACGCAGAAAATCAGACTCACGGCGGTGAACACCGCCACGATCTTGGTCTCCTTCCAGCCGCACATCTCAAAGTGGTGGTGCAGCGGGGCCATTTTGAACACCCGCTTGCCGTGGGTCAGCTTGAAATAGCCCACCTGGATGATGTCGCTCATGGTCTCGCAGATATACACGACGCCCACCAGGATCAGCACCAGGGGCATATCGTAGGCAAAGGCCAGCGCCGCCACGGCGCCGCCCAGAAACAGAGAGCCGGTATCGCCCATGAAGATCTTGGCGGGATAGTGGTTGTAGAGCAGGAACCCCAGCAGACCGCCCAGCATGGCGGCGGCAAAAATGCTCAGCTGCAGATACTCCGTGCCCCAGCGGTAGCCGATCACGGCGAAGAAGACAGCCACCGGCACCGTCACGCTGGAGCTGAGGCCGTCCAGTCCGTCGGTGATGTTCACCGCATTCACCGTGCCCACGATGATAAAGGCGGCCAGGATCAGGTAGACCACCCAGTTCAGCACGATATGGGTGTGGAAAAAGGGCACGTACAGGTTGGGGCTCAGCATCCCCTCATAGCGCATCAGGCACAGGAACGCCACCGCAGCCGCCAGCTGCAGCAGGAACTTCTGCAGGGAGGTCAGGCCGGTATTCTGGTGATGCTTTACCTTCTGGTAGTCGTCGATATAGCCGATGATGCCGAATACCAGGGAGAAGACGAACACGTACAGGTGGGAGAGGTCCCCCTCCATCATGCCTTTCCAGCCCAGGATCAGAATGGCAGCGCCGATGCCGATGATGAACATCAGCCCGCCCATGGTGGGGATGCCCTGCTTGTTCATATGCCAGGTGGGGCCGATCTCCTTGATGCTCTGGCCCACCTTCAGCTGCACCAGCACCGGGATCAGCAGTTTGCCTGCCACAGCGGTTGCCGCAAAGCTGACAATGAGCGCCAGTAAAATTCTCATATCCGTTCTCCTCCCGCCCCGCAGGGCGCTGTCTCCTGTGTTACCTGTTTTCGAAATATGCCCGCACGATCTCCCGCTCGTCCAGGTGCCGGCGCTCCCGTCCGATCTCCTGGTAGCTCTCGTGTCCCTTGCCGCACAGCACCACCACGTCGCCGCGGCCGGCGTGTGCCAGCGCCCAGCGGATCGCCTCGGACCGGTCCGGGATGACCACCGCGTTTTGTCCGCCGTCCATGCCCGCCACGATCTCCCCGATGATGGTCAACGGGTCCTCCGTACGGGGGTTGTCGCTGGTGACCACGGCCACGTCCGCCAGGCGGGCGGCCGCGGCTCCCATCAGGGGGCGCTTGGTGCGGTCCCGGTCGCCGCCGCAGCCGAACACGGCGAACACGCGGCCCCGGGCAAAGCTCTTCACCGCCGTCAGCACGTTTTCCAGGGCGTCCGGCGTGTGGGCGTAGTCGATCAAGACCCGGAAATCCCGGCCGCCGGTATCCACCGGCTCCATCCGGCCCCGCACGGGGGGTACGTCCGCCAGGGCGGCGGCGCCGTCTTCAAGCGGGATCCCCAGGGCCAGCGCGGCCCCCAGGGCGGCCAGGGAATTGGAAACCGTAAACCGGCCCGGAATGGGCACATGCACCGCCGCCCGCTCCGTTTCCGTCACGGCCCGGTAGGATACGCCCGCATCCGTCAGGCGGAGATCCTCCGCCCGCAGATCCGCCGGGCTGTCCACGCCGTAATATATGCGCCGGCAGGCGCTGCCGTGCAGCACCCTGCCGCACCAGGGATCGTCCCGGTTGCACACCGCCGCTTCGCACTGCCGGAACAGGCGTGCCTTGGCGCCGCAGTAGTTTTCCATGGTCCCGTGAAAATCCAGATGATCCTGTGTCAGGTTGGTGAAGATTCCCACGGCAAAGGGGATGCCGTACACCCGGTCCAGCGACAGCGCGTGGCTGGACACCTCCATTACCGCGTGGGTGCAGCCCCCGTCCGCCATCTGGCGCAGCAGCGCCTGCAGATCGGCGGATTCCGGCGTGGTGCGCCGGGCGGGTAGCACTCTGTCTCCCACCAGGTTTTCCACCGTTCCCACCAGGCCCGCCTCCGTACGGAGACACGCCCGGAGGATATGCCGCAGGAAAAAAGCCGTGCTGGTTTTTCCGTTGGTCCCGGTGACGCCGATCACCCGGAGCTGCCGGGCCGGCCAACCGTACCAGTTGGCGCCGGCCACCGCCAGGGCCTGCCGGGCCGAGGGCACCACCACATGGGGAAGCCCCTCCAGCGGACGCTGGCACAGCACGCAGACGGCGCCGCGCCGGACGGCCTGGGCCGCGTAGCGGCTGCCGTCGGTCTCTTCGCCGGGGATGGCCGCAAAGACGTGGCCCGCCTCCACCCTGCGGGAATCGTAACTGACGCCGGTGATCTCCCGGGTCAGATCGGCCCGGACGGACAGGACCGTCAGGCCGTCGAGGACTTCTTTCAATTGCATCGGAGCATCTCCCTCTGCCGGTTTTTTCCTTCCGGTCACCGAGGGCCGCTCCTTCGTGTCAGCGGATGCGCTCCGCTCCGTTTATCCTATGCGCCGCTTTAGTCGCGAATGTCCGTATCGCCCAGCTGCACCGTGATGACCGTGCCGGCGGGAAGCTGGACGCCGGCCTCCTCCGACTGGCTCATGACGCGGACGTCGCCGCCGCTGCTGGTCGCGCCGGTAAAGCGGATCAGCAGTCCGGCGCTGGTGACGATCCGGTTGGCCTCGGCAGGCGTGTGTCCCAGCAGATGGGGCACCGTGCACAGATCGTCCGGCTTCTCCTCTCCGGCGTAAAGAACCACCACGGACTTGCCGGGTATGATGGCGCCGCCCACGGGCGTCTGGTCGGTGATCCTGTCGCCCTCGCCCACCACGCGGCTGCTGAGGCCGCGGTCCTTCAGCTTCTGCTGGGCCTCCTCGATCCCGCAGCCCACCACGTTGGGCACGGTGGTATCGGCGCCCAGCAGCTCCTCGGCGGAATAGGAGGGCTCGATGCCCAGATAGGGCAGGATCTCCGCCATGATCTGGCTGCACCCCGGGGCCACCATGTTGCCGCCGGAGGGATAGGTCCCGGTATAGGGGCTGGGGCTGTCCAGGGCGATGAGCATGATGATCTCCGGATCGTCCGCCGGGGCCATGCACATAAAGGACACGATGACCTCTTTCGTCTGGCCCGTGGCGTCGCGCTTATCCGCCGTACCGGACTTGCCGCCGATACGATAGCCCGCCACCTGGGCGTTGCGGCCGGTACCGCCGGCCACCACCGTCTCCAGGCACTCGCGCACCTTGGCGCTGGTCTCCTCGCTGACCACCTGGCGCACCGGCGTGTCGTCATGCTGCCAGATCACGTTGCCCTCGTCGTCCAGCACCTGGGCCACCACGTAGGGCTTGTGGAGATAGCCGCCGTTGACGCAGGCCGCCTGGGCCGCGATCAGCGAAATGGGCGTCACACTGAAGTTCTGGCCGAAGGCGTAGCACGCCAGGTCCAGCTGGGTGAAGGAGCTGGCCGGCTGGAAGATGCTGTTGCCCTCGCCGTCCAGATCCACACCGGAGCCGCTCATCAGGTTAAAGGCCCGCATGTACTCGTAATACTTCTCGGTCCCCAGCCGCAGGCCGTAGGTGATGAAGGCCGGGTTGCAGGAGTTGGCCACCGTCTTGGCCAGGTTCTGGAAGCCGTGCTTGCCGGAGCACTTGATGGTGGCGGTGGATACGTGGATGGAGCCGGTGCAGGTGAACGTGCTGTCCATATCCACCACGCCCTCCTCCAGGGCGGCCGCCAGGGTCAGCACCTTGGAGGTGGAACCGGGCTCATACACCTCATTCACCGCCTTGTTCCACCACTGCTTCATCTGCATCTCGCCCAGGGTCGCCTCGCCGGACTCAATGGCGTCCAGCAGCCGCTGATCCTGTACGGTGGAAAAGGCGTTCAGATCGTAATTGGGATAAGAGGCCATGCCCAGGATGGCGCCGGTCTTGGCGTTCATGATGACGCCCATGCCGCCCTCCTTCGCCTCGTACTTGTAGACGCAGTCCTTCAGCATCTTCTCCAGATAGTACTGAACGGTGTTGTCCAGCGTCAGCACCAGGGAGTCGCCGTTGTGGGGATCAAAGTACTGCTCGTACTCATAGAGCAGGTCGTGGTTGGCGGCGTCCTTGGCCGTGATGACCAGGCCGGTCTGTCCCTCCAGCTGCTTTTCGTAGCGGGCCTCCAGACCGTACAGGCCCGTATTGTCGTTGCCCACGAAGCCGATGATGTGACAGGCCAGATCCCCGTAGGGATAGTAGCGTTTGGAGTCCGTCACCAGGTAGACGCCCCGGACCTTGTTCTCGTTGATGTATTCCCGGACCTTGTTTGCCACGTCCTCGTCGGCCCGCAGCTTGATGACTTCGTACATGGAGTCCAGCCGGTCCATCCGCTTGCGGACGCTCTCCTCATTGACGTCCAGGATCTCCGCCAGCGCCGCCGCCAGGGAATCCTTGGTCCAGTTCACTTTGTCCTTGGCGTCCTTGGCCTCGCTGCTGGCCGTCAGGACCTCGTCGATCTCCTTGGGGGACAGGAATATCGTCTCCGCCGTGGCGGAGATCGCCAGGATGTTCCCGTTGCAGTCGTAGATGGTGCCCCGCGAGGCGGAAACCACCGTGCTGCGGGTCTGCTGGCTCACTGCCATTTTCTGCAGCTCCTCGTGACGGTTGATCTGCAGATCGTAGAGCTTGAAGAACAGCACAACAAAGACGCCCACCCCCAGCACCAGCATCAGGACAAATGTGCGCAGCTGGATCACGCGGTTGGCGCGGCGTACGACTTCACTTTTTCGATTCCCTGAATTTGCCACGGTCTTCTCCTTTCGGCTCTCATCGCCGCCTTGCCCCGCACGCCGAGAGCGGCAGGCGGGGCGCTTATACCAACGAAGGAGCAAGAAGTCCCCTTCTTACTCCTTTCATCGTTTCTCTGTTTGTTGTCCACTCCTTCCCCACTATATGGGGCAGCTCAACGGAAATATTCCAGCACTGCGTTGAAGCCACGCTCCACGCCGTTCATGATGCCGGTGAGCAATCCCTCGGCGCTGGCCCGATATACCACAGCCGTATCCGAGCCCGACAGATCCACGTATTCGATCTGCGCGCTGGTGGGCTTGCTCATGCCGGCGGCCTCCGCCGTTTCCTTTACGGTGGCCAGATCGAAGGTCTGCTCATACTTGGTCAGCAGCGAAACGTGCTCGTCGTTCAGCTCCGCCAGTTCGCTCTTCATTGCGGCCATGCTGCCGGAGATGGTGGTCAGCTGTACGTAGCCCATGATCAGCAGCAGCACCATGGCCGCCAGCACCACCACGCACCCCACCACCAGCGGGGACGCCTTGGCGCGGGGGACTGCCGCAGCAGCAGCCTGCCGCTGGGTCTGGGGACGGCGGCGTACCGGCTGGCGCTCATGCTCCTGTACCTTGCCGGCTTCCTCCAGGTTGTGCTCCCGAACCAGCGCGTCCAGATCGTACGCCAGGCTGCCGTATGTAGTTGTGCCGGGGCGTTTCTTCTGTTCCGCCATGGTCGGGAAGCTCCTTTCTCTTACAGTTTTTCCGCCACGCGCAGCTTGGCGCTGCGGGCGCGTGGGTTATATGTCAGCTCCGCAGGTCCGGCTGTCACCGGCTTGCGGGTGATGATCTTCATGCGGGGTTTCTTGCCGCACACGCACACCGGGAATTCCGGCGGGCAGGTACAGCCTGTGGCCAGCTCCTGCAGGGTTTTCTTGACGATCCGATCCTCCAGGGAGTGGAAGGAGATCACCGCCAGCCTGCCGCCGGGGTTCAGACCGTCCGCTGCAGCCCGCAGCATGGGCGGCAGCGCGTCCAGCTCGCCGTTGACGGCAATGCGGATCGCCTGGAAGCTGCGCTTGGCGGGGTGCTGCTTCTCCCGCAGGGCCTTGGCCGGCATGGCGCCGCGGATCAGCTCCGCCAGCTCCAGCGTGGTCTCGATGGGGCGCTCCTCCCGCCGGCGGCAGATGGCCGCCGCAACGGCCGGTGCGTAGCGCTCCTCGCCGTAGTCGTACAGGATGCGCCGCAGTTCCTCATAGCTCCAGCCGTTGACCACGTCGCGGGCCGTCAGGGGCGCCGTCCGGTCCATCCGCATGTCCAGCGGCGCGTCGTGCATATAGGAAAAACCGCGCTGTGCGTCATCCAGCTGCGGAGAGGACACGCCCAGATCGAAAAGCATTCCGTCCGCGCCGGGCAGATTCAGCTCCCGCAGGATCTCATCCAGCTGCTGGAAGTTGCCGTGTACCAGAGTCACCCGGTCCATATATCCGGCCAGCCGTTCCCGGGCCGCGTCGATGGCCGTCTGATCCCGGTCGATGCCGATAAGCCGCCCCGCAGTCAGACGCCGGACGATCTCCAGCGCGTGTCCGGCCCGGCCCAGGGTGCCGTCCACGTAGACGCCGTCGGGCCGGATCTGCAGTCCCTCCAGACACTCCTCCAGCAGCACCGGCTTGTGGCCGTAGGCTGCGTCCTCTGCCTGATTGGGGCGAAAGGCTTTCGCGTCCACCGCTTACAGCCCCATGGATTCCATGGCCGCCTCCAGCGCGCCGGTGGAGAAAGCCTCTTCCTCCATCTCGGCCCAGCGGCGGGCGTTCCAGACCTCCACGCGGTCAAAGCTGCCGATAACGACGACTTCTTTTTCCAGATTCGCATAGTCCCGGAGTCTGGCCGGGATCAGGATGCGGCCCTGACTGTCCGGCTCACAGTCCGCAGCGTTGGCAAACACGGACCGCAGCGTCTTGATCTCGCTGTAGGACTTGGTCTTCAACTGCTCCATCCAGGCGTTCCAGCGGTCCTCCGAGAAGATGGACAGGCAGTGATCCTGTCCTGCGATCACGTGGAAGGTGCTGCCCAGCTCCTCCCGCAGCTTCGCCGGGATAAACAGGCGGCCCTTGGCGTCGATATTGTGTGCATATTGACCGGTCACGCCTGTCACCTCCCTCGTCTGCGGATCGGATTTTGAGGGAAACTGTGGGAATATCCCCCACAAATGGGGGCACTACCCCCACATTCCCCCACCAGGTAAGATGAGTATACATAATTTCCCGGTCAAATGCAAGAAGATTTTTTGTGAAAAAGCTCCTTTTTTTCTCGCAATTTCGCCGGTTTTTGGCATATTATTCCGCATTTTTTGAAACATGCGTTCTATAAAGCGGGTGAAAAAGCCGGCAGACACTATATATAGTGCCTGCCGGCTTTCAGAAACCACAAGATGTGCCTCTCGTTATTTGCTTTTTGATCCGACGCCGCAAAAAATCAGCATTATGCACAAACAAGCGGCGTAAATTTCAGCGTTTTTACTCCTCTTCGGTTTTGTTCTGCGAGGCGTTCAGCTGTTCACGCTGCTCCTGCATCTTCTCCGCAGAGGCGGTGCGGAAGCGGGTGCGGGACTCCTGCACCTCGCTCAGCGCCATCTGGATGGCCTCCTCCGTGCGGCGCAGGGCGTCCTCGGTATAGCTGTTGGCCGCGCGATAGAGCTCCTTGCTCCGCTCCTCGGCCCGGCGGATGATCTCCGCGCTCTTCAGGCGGGCCTGCTGCAGGGTCTCGCTGTCGGAGACGATATTCTTGGCGTCGGTCTCCGCCTGGCGGAGCATCTTCTCCACCTCCTTCTTGGCGGCGGCAACGTACTCGTCCCGTGCCTGGATCAGCTCCTGGGCTTTCTTCAGCTCCAGCGGCAGCTTGCCGCGGATCTCATCCAGCAGATCCAGGACCTCGTCCCGGTTGAGCACGCACTTGTCGGGGCTGAAAGCGGCGCTTTTCGCCTCGTCTACCATGCCGTAGAGGATATCCAGCAAACGTCTTACATCTTTCTCTTCCATATTACGCCCTTCCCTTTCTTTTCAACTCCTCCGCCACCGGTGCGGGTACGTACTTTTCCATCGGTTGTCCGTACTTGATCATTTCACGGACCATGGTGCTGCTGAAATGCTGATATGCCACGCTGGCCGGCAGCAGCACCGTTTCCAGCTCGCGGTGGATCCCCCGGTTGATATTGGCCATCTGGTACTCCTGGTCAAAATCCGTGGCGTTGCGCACGCCCTTGACCAGCACGTTGGCTCCTTTTGCCACGGCGTAGTCCGCCAGAAGGCCGCTGTATGCCTCCACTTCCACGTTTTCCATTCCCTCTATGGAGGCGCGGATCAGCGCTACGCGCTCCTCCGCAGTGAACATAGGCGACTTTTTCTCGGCGTTGACCATCACGCACACGCACAAGCGGTCAAAACAGGCCGCTGCGCGGCGAATCACGTCCAGGTGGCCCAGGGTGATGGGGTCAAAGCTGCCGGGGTAGATTGCAAAGCTCATTCGTCGTCCTCATTTCCGCTGCGGCGGTACACCGTCAGCTTGATCTTTCCGTAGCGGTACTCCCGATAGAGCCGATAGGGCGGCTGCACCGGCGGAAGCACGTGGTCTGCGGCGCTTTCCGCCACAATTATACCATGCTGTCGGCAAATGTCAAACCCCGTGATGCTCTCCATGGCGGCATTCAGCAGATCGCCGGCATAGGGGGGATCCAGGAAGATCAGATCGAATTTCTCGCCGCTGCGCAGGTAGGCCAGGGCATCCCCCCGGCGGATCACGGTCCTGTCCTCCAGGCCGCACAGCCGCACGTTCTCCCGGATCAGCTCCACCGCATCGGCGCGGTGATCTACGAAAATGCACTCCGCCGCGCCCCGGCTCAGCGCCTCGATGCCCAGCTGTCCCGTGCCGGCGAACAGGTCCAGGGCCCGCCGCCCTTCGATGTCGAACTGGATGATGGAGAACATGCTCTCCTTTACTTTATCGGTGGTGGGGCGGGTCTCCGTGCCCGTCAGTTCCTTCAGCCGTCTGCCTCTGGCAGAGCCTGTAATCACTCTCATGTTTACTCTCCCTTTGGATCAAATCGCTCAAAGATCACCAGATTGCCGGCCCGTTCCGCCGCCTCCATGTCGCGGCGGTCGGCGATGGTCCAGTTGATCTCCTGGACCTTGTAGAACCGGCGGCACCAGCGCACGCTCAGACAGTCCCGGTCAGAAAAACGGTAGGCGATGAAATCCGGCACCGTCAGGCAGTTCATCAGCAGGTTGCTCAGAACAAAGCGCGTCAGCCGGCTCAGGTTGGCGCCGTCTTTCTCGTGGCGCAGAAACTGCTCGCTGAGCTGACCCCGGACGATCTCCGGCCGGTTTTTGCGCAGCCACTGCAGACACCGGGGGTCGAAGGACTCGATGCAGTACTGCACCCGGTACCTGTCCAGCATGGCCACCGCGGCGGCGGCCAGCTCGTTGTAATTGCCCCGCTCCGCCTTCAGCTCCACGATCAGAGGCGTCTGCCCCTCAAAGAGAGTCAGCACCTCCTCCAGCAGGGGGATCTGCTCGTCAGTGCCCTCCAGGCGGTACTGCTTCAGCTCCTCCGCCGTCAGATCCTCCACGGCCACGTCCACGCCGGCCGTCCGCAGGAGGCTGCTGTCGTGGATCACGGCCAGGCGGCCGTCCTTCATCAGATGGACGTCCAGCTCCACCCCGAAGCGGCGGTCCAGCGCCCGGCGGAAGGCCGCCATGGAGTTCTCCGGGATACGGGGCTTGTCGTGATAGCCCCGGTGTGCGTAGCGCCACAGGCGCAGGATCTTCCAGTCCGGATGACCCCGCCGGCAGCGCAGCGCCAGGGTATAGAGCTCACCCAGCACCACCAGGATGAGCAGGATCAACAATACATACCACATAGCCTATCCTCAATCGTCGCCGCCCAGGGCCTCCAGACCGGTAACGTTGGCTACCTTGCCGGCCTTGATGTTCTTCACCAGGGAGGTAAAGACCGTGCAGCTCAGCAGCGTGAGGATGCACGCGTAGACCGGCAGGGCGCGCCAGGCGTTGGCCGCCCGCAGGACCAGGCCCAGCAGCACGGGCGTGACGGTCTGGGCGGACATGCTGGCTGCGTAGTAGTAGCCGGTAAACTTTCCGATCCGCTTGGCCGAGCAGAGCTCCACCACCATCGGGAAGGAGCAGTTGTGCACCAGCGCCATGCCGAAGCCCTTGAGCACCCAGACCACATAGAGCAGGGCCGGGAAGGAGAATTCGCCGTGGGCGGCGTTGGCGGCGGCTTTCCCGGTGGGCACGACGAAGCACATGATGATCAGACCGACGAAGGTGATCATCAGGCCCGTGGAGATCGTCCACTTGCGTCCGATCTTGTCCGCGATGGCGCCGGCAATGGCGAAGCCGACGACGGAGGCGAGGCCGCCCAGGATCGTCAGGATCATCGTCGCGCTGGACACGGAGTTCAGATAGTAGATCACGTAGTTGCCCACGTAGGTGCCCAGGGCGTTGTCGCTCATGAACCAGAGGAACTCGGCGCCCAGGATCGCCAGCAGCATGTTGCGGTTGGCCCTGGACATGGGCTTGTCGTCGTCGATAGGCGTCTCCACGGCAGCCAGCTGCTCGCCCAGCTCCATCTCTTCCTTCAGCGTTTCCGCCAGCTCGTTTTCCCGGATGGTCTTGAACAGCACCAGGGCGGAGATCACCATCAGCACGGAGGCGATGATGAAGGGCAGCTCGATGGTCCAGAGATTGCGCTCGGCCACGGGGGTGTTGATGTAATGGGACAGCACGAAGGCCAGACCCAGCACCGTGGCAAAGGCGCCGCCGAAATAGCCCATGATATTGATGATGCCGTTGGCCTTGGCCCGCAGGGGCTTGGGCGTGATGTCGGGCATCAGCGCCACAGCCGGGTTGCGGTACATCATCATGAACAGCAGCACGATCGCCATCATGGCGATCATACCGGCCACGTTGTTGTAATGGAAGAAGAGCGGGATAAAGGGGAAGGACACGGCGGAGACGAAGGTGCCCACCAGGATGTAAGGCATGCGCTTGCCGATGGGGGTCTTCGTCTTGTCGGAGAGGTTGCCGAAAATCGGCAGCAGGATCAGCGCGGCCAGGTTGTCGCAGGCCATGATGACGCCCACGATCCACTGGACGTTGAGGATCTTCTCCGGGTCGCTTGCCTTCAGCTCCGCCGAGGACATCTCATAGATGTTGCGGGCAAAGATGTCGGTCAGGAAGGTGGGGCACCAGGAGTCGTACACCTGCCACAAAAGCAGGATGCCGAAGAAGGCAAAGCCGATCAGCGCGGTGCGTTTGTAGTTGAGTTTCATCGCAATTCCTCCCAAATTTTCTCGATATCCGGAAACACCCACGTGGGGGTGATCTGATACTTTTCCATGTCCGCCATCACGCCCTCGCCGGAGAGGACGAAGATGGAGTCGATCCCGGCGTTGACGCCGCAGGCCACGTCAGTATAGAGCCGATCCCCGATGATGACGGCCTGCTCCGGGGCAAAGCCCGTCCGCTCCAGGGCCAGGTCCACCATGGCCCGCTTGGGCTTGCCGATGACCAGCGGCTCCCGGCCCGTGGCCCGCTTCAGCATCTGGCACACGCTGCCGCAGTCCGGCACGCTGCCGTACCAGGTGGGGCACACCCAGTCCGGGTTGGTGGCGATCCACTCCGCGCCCCGGTTCAGCAGGATGCAGGCGTCCTCCAGCTTCTGAAAGGTCAGCTCCGTGTCAAAGCCGCACAGCAGCACGTCCACGCCGTCCTCCCGGTCGCAGGTCACGGGGATGCCCGCCGCCTCCAGCTGCTGATAGAAGGACCGGGTGCCGAAGACGTAGCACCGCTTGCCGGGCAGATGGCGGCGCAGGTGGCGGATGGTGGCGTCCACGGAGGTGAGGAAGTCCTCCTCCGCGGCCTGGATGCCCAGGCGGCGCATCTTTTGGATGTACCCCTCCACGCCCCGGGAGGAGTTGTTGGTCAGAAAGAGATACCGCCCGCCGACGGCGCGGACGTGGGCCAGGAATTCCTTTACCCCGGCAAAGAGCTGCTCGTCCAGATAGATGGTGCCGTCCATATCCAGCAGAAACAGCCGCTTGTCGCGCAGCTCGGCCATGCGATATCCCTCCCATCTCATAATAATACATGGTAAGCATATCACAAAGCCGCCCCGTACGCAAGCAGGGCGGCTTTCCAATCTGTATTTTTTCACGTGTTCTCCCGGCTGATGGGGCGGCGGTGCAGCAGGGCCAGCAGAGCCCGGCCGTTGAAGGGGATCAGCGGGTAGAGATAGCCCCGGCCCACCAGGGGGCGGGTGGAGGCGATCAGCCCCAGGATCACGGCCACGCCCAGGCCGAAGCCCCACCAGCCCAGCAGCCAGATCAGCACCAGCAGCATGATGCGGCACAGCTTGAAGGCATAGCCCATCTCGTAGCTGTGCTGGGCGTAGTTGGCCACCGCCACGAAGGCCATATACACCAGCACCTCCGGCACCAGCCAGCGGGAGCGGACGGCGAAATCCCCCAGGATCAGGGCCCCCAGCATGCTGAAGGAGTTGCTCAGGGCGTTGGGCGTGTTCAGGGAGGCCAGCTTCAGCACGTCGATGATGAATTCCACCAGCAGGAGCTGGATGATCAGCGGCACGGCGTACTCCCCCTCCACCAGCAGGAAGTGCAGCTCCGCCGGCAGATGGGCCGGGTCGTTGACCAGCAGATACCACATAGGTGTGATGAACAGCGTCATGGTCAGCACCGCCAGGCGGAGCAGACGCAGATAGGTACCGATGATGGGCGGAAAATAGTAGTCGTTGACCTCCTCGGCGAAGCTCCAGATGGTGGTGGGCAGGATCATCACCGAGGAGGAGTTGTCCAGCATCAGCAGCACGTTCCCCTCCATCAGGCAGGCGGCCGCCACGTCGGGCCGCTCCGTGTAGCGCACCTTGGGAAAGGGGTTGTACCAGCAGCGGGGCGACAGGCACTCCGCCACGCTCTCCTGGCTCATGGAGAGGGAGCGCACGTCGATGGCGGAGAGCTTGCGGCGCAGCTGGTCCAGGAGCTTTCCGTCCGCCTCGCCTTCCAGATAGCACACCGCCGCGTCCAGGCCCGTCCGTCCGCCCAGCCGGTGGGGCTCCATAGCCAGGGAGGAGCTGCGGATCCGGCGGCGCAGCAGGGCGGCGTTGCGCATCAGGCTCTCGCCGAAGCCGTCGTGACTGCCCCGCAGCACCCGGCTGGCGTCCGGCTCCTCCACGGAGCGCAGGGGAAACTGCTTGGCGTCCAGCAGGATCCCGCCGCCGAAGCCCTCGATCACCAGCAGCGTCTTGCCGGCAAAGACGCCCAGGGCGATCTGCTGCCGGTCCTCCTCCACCGTCACGTCGGCAATGCTGACGTAGCGCTCCACAAAATCCCGCAGGTCGGCCACGCCGTCCCCGTCGGGGATAGCCAGCCACACCGCGATCATCCGCTCCAGCACGGCGTCGTCGGCGTAGCCGTTGACCACCCACAGCCCGGCCCGCCGGCCGGCGATCCGCAGCGTCCGGCTGGTCAGATCGAAACAGCGGCCGCTGCCCAGCAGCTCGTCCGTTTCCCGCAGCCTTGCGCTGAAATCCTCCCGCTCCATACGTCGCCTCCCCCCTCGTTTCCCGTATAGTATGGGTGGGCGCCGCCGCCTTTATTCCCGCGAAAAAAGCCGGGAGAACGGTTTTTCCGTCCTCCCGGCTCCATGCCGTCATACCGTTTTGATGAAATAGAAAAAGATCTCGTCCTGGCCGCTGCGCCGCATGCAGGAGGACAGCATCCGGAAGGACGCCTGATTCTCCTTATAGCACTTTGCCACCACCCGGTCCAGCCCCAGGCGGTACAGGGCCCACTCCGCCGCCGCGGCAAAGGCCTCGGTGCCGTAACCGTGGCCGGCGTATGCCGGCGCGATCCGGCAGCCCAGCTCCGCACCGCCCCGCCAGTCCAGATTGTAGAGCACCGCCTCGCCGATCAGCCGCCCCTCCAGGCGGACCGCGAAATTGACAGCCAGCCGGTCGTCAAAATCGCGGCGGGCCACCTCCAGGAAGTAGTCCTCCGTCCATTCCCCCTGCAGATCCTCCCGGTAGTCGTAGCCCCACCAGCGGTTGCGCTCATCATCCAGGCACAGGGCGTTGTAGGCGGCCTTGTCGTCCTCCGTCAGTTCGTCCAGCACCAGGCGCTCCGTTTTCAGTGCGGGGACGGCGTCCAGATCGTCCAACTCGCTGCCCACGGCAAAGTGGATCTTGCTGCCCAGCTCCGCCGGCAGATACTGGAGCTTGGAGGTGCGAAGCCCCTTGTCCTGGGCGTCGTCCTCCCGGTTGATCCACCGGCACTCCGCCCCGAAACGGGCGGCAAAGGCCTGCACCAGCGTGGGATAGGCGCCGGGGCAGGAGTAGAGGGCCTTCTCGGCGTGGATCACAAGGGTGTCCCCGCATTTCTCCGCCAGGCAGAGGGCCAGCAGGCGCCCCTCGTCCTCCAGACCGCCGGCGCAGAACCAGCCCCGGTCCAGCAGACGGAACATGCCCTTGGCGGTTTCCAGCTCCCACAGAGCCATGGGGCTGGTCTTCTGGAACTCCACCTCGTACCGGCGCCAGAACGCCTCGATCCGGTCGGCATCCGCCATCGTCAGCTCCGTGAAGCGGGCCTGGGGATACAGCTTCCTGAATTTGTTGATATGGTTTCGCTGGCCGCTGTAGCGTCGCCCGGCAAAAGCCGCCATGTCGGCGGCGCGGTAGAGATAGTCTCTCCATATCCGCTCGTTGGTGATCGTCACCCGGGAATACCGGCTGCACAGCCGCGCCGTCTGCTCCGCGGGCACCACCCAGATCTCGGGGTGCATCCCCTTTTTGGTGCAGTATTCCTCAATGGCGGTCAGCGCCGCGTCCACGTCTCCGTTTTCCCCCGGCACCGGCATGTCAAAGAAGATCCCCTCCTCCACCCGGTTCAGGACCACCAGACAGCCGGCCACCTCGGCAAAAGACGACTTCAGATGGTCGTCCCACATCACCTTGGTGCCCACGGCGTACTCGCACAGGCGATAATTGCAGTTTTCATAGTACGGCTTCAAACGGCCCGCGTTCTCCGCCGTGATCGGTTCAAATGTCAGCATAGGCGTTTTCCCTCTGAAATGAAAAGAGAAACGCCGGCCGGGCGGCCGGCATTTCTCTCGTTGCCATATTTCAATTGCAGTGCTTCTGCCAGAAGGCGCGGAGCTTTTCATAGGTCTCCTCGCTCAAGTGATGCTCGATCAGGCAAGCGTCGTGCTCCGCCGTCTCGGCGCTGACGCCCAGGGCGCAGAACAGCTCCGTCAGCATATGGTGCTTGTCCAGGGTGCTTTGGGCAATGGCAAGGCCCTTCTCCGTCAGCACCAGCTGGCCGTCGGAGAGGCGCTCCAGGCAGCCGCTGTCCACCAGCTTGCCTACCGCCACGCTGACGCTGGGCTTGGAAAAACCCAGATGGGTCGCCACGTCGATGCTGCGGCAGCTCCCCTTGGCCTCCCGGATCATCAGGATCGCCTCCAGATAGTCCTCGCTGGAACGGTGACCGTCCGCCATTGCTGTTCCCTCCTCCCGCGGCAAAGCGCCGCTTTTTCTTATCCTACCCCATAACGGCCCGTCTTGTCAAGGACAAGGCGGCGCGGAAATGCCGGAAAACCGCGAGGTCCGCACAGAGTGTCTTTCCCCTGTGCGGACCTCGTTCATTTTACTATGGAACGGTTCTTCCCGGCGTCACTGCATGGTCGGATACTCCGACTTTCCGGTGATCTTTTTCTTGAGGATCTTCATGCCGCGCTTGATGGCATAGGGCTTGACCACGTCCATCATCTCCTCAGCGGTGTGCATCTCGCTGGCCTCGGGGATATCGCGGGACAGGTGGATGGCGTCGAACTGGCAGCGGGTGGTACACAGGCCGCAGCCGATGCACTGGTTCAGGTCCACCGTGGTGGCGCCGCACTTGAGGCATCGGTTGGCCTCCACCTTCACCTGCTCCTCCGTCAGCGGCAGGCGCAGGTCCTCGAAGGTGGCCGCCGCCTCGCCGGGCTTCATGCCGGGCATCTGGCGCTTGGCATTGTCGTAGCTCTCCACCAGGATGTCGTCCCGATCCAGCTCGATGAAGTTCCTCAGGTCACGGCCCAGGGTCAGGGACTGACCGGGATGCACGAAGCGGTTGATGGACACGGCGGCCTCGCGGCCGGCGGCAATGGCGTCGATGACGAACTTCTGGCCGGTGCAGACGTCGCCGCCCACGAAGATGTCCGGCTCCGCCGTCTGGAGCGTGACCGGGTCGGCCTTGACGGTGCCGTTGCGGTTGAACTCCACCCGGGTGCCCTCCAGCAGCTTGCCCAGATCGGGCTTCTGGCCGATGCAGTAGAGCACGGTGGTGCAGGCGGCCTCGGCGGTATCGCCGTCGTCGAACTTCGGGTCGAAGCGGCCCTCGGCATTCTTGACGGACAGGCACTTGCGGAAGCGGATCCCGGTGCACCTGCCGTCCGCCGTCAGGATCTCCGTCTGGCCCCAGCCGGCGTGGATGGCGATGCCGTCCGCCTCCACCTCGGCCCGGTCGTCGGGCCCCATGGGCATCTCGTCGTAGCTCTCCAGGCAGTAGAGGTCCACCTTGGCGGCCCCTGCCCGGACGGCGGTCCGGGCGATGTCCGCGGCGATATTTCCGCCGCCGATCACCACCACGCTGCCGCTGAGCTTCTTCTCCGGGTGCTGGGTGATCTCACGGGAGAAGGTGATGCCGGGGATCACGCCCTGGGCGTCGTCGCCGGGGATCCCCAGCCTGCCGCCGCTCTGCAGGCCGGCAGCCAGGAAAAACGCCTTGTAGCCCTGGGCGCGCAGCTGATCCAGGGTCACGTCCCTGCCCACGTCGACGCCGCAGCGGAACTCCACGCCCATCCGGCGGATGATGTCGATCTCGCCCTCGATGACCTTCTTCTCCAGGCGGAAGTTGGGGATGCCGTTCATCATCATGCCGCCGGGGCGCTGCTCCCGGTCAAACACCGTGACGGGGTAGCCCTCCTGCCGCAGATAGTAGGCGGCGCTCAGGCCGGCGGGGCCGGCGCCGATGACGGCGATCGGGAAATCGTCCCACTGCTTGCCGTCCATGTTCTCGCAGACGGGAACGTAGTCGGCGGGGTGCTGCAGCTCCCACTGGGCCAGGAACTTCTTGATCTCGTCGATTGCCACGGGCGCGTCGATGGTGCCGCGGGTGCAGCGGTCCTCGCAGCGGCGGTTGCAGATGGCGCCGCAGACGGCCGGGAAGGGGTTGTCCTGCCGGATCAGGCGGATCGCCTCGTCGTAGCGGCCCTCGGCGGCCATGCGGATATAGCCCTGTACCGCCAGATGGGCGGGACAGGCGGTTTTGCACGGAGACGTGCCCGTATCGTAGCAGTTGATCTTGTTGTGATCCCGGTAGTCCGGGTCCCAGCGATCCTCGCCCCACACGTTGTCGTCCGGCAGATCGTGCATGGGGTACATCACCTTGGAGCCGTCCGCCCGGCAGAGCTTCTGGCCCAGCTTGGCGGCGCCGGAGGGACAGACCTCCACGCATTTGCCGCAGGCCACGCACTTGGTGGCGTCCACGTGGGCGCGGTAGGCGGAGCGGGACATGTTGGGCGTGTTGAACAGCTGGGAGGTCCGCAGGCCGTAGCAGCTGCCGGGAGAGCAGTTGCAGATTCCCACGATGCGGTCCGGGCCGTCCAGGTTGGTGATCTGGTGGACGTAGCCCTTGCGCTCGGCCCGCTCAATGATCTCCATGGCCTCCTCGCGGGTGATGTAGTGGGCGTCCTTGCCGGACTCCACCAGAAACTCGGCGATATCGCCCACGCCGATGCACATGTAGCCCTCGATATCGCCCACACCCTCGCCGCGGATGCGCTGGGCCTTGCGGCAGGCGCAGACCATGGTGCAGAACTTGTCGTTCTTCTGCAGCCAGTGGCTCAGATGCTCCACGCTGACCGACTGGGAGGCTCCGTCGATGGCCTGCTCCACGGGGATCACGTGCATGCCGATGCCGGCGCCCCCGGGAGGCACCAGCTTGGCAGCCAGCTCCAGGGGCTCCTGGGGTGCCAGGTTGAACATGGTGGCCACCTCGGGATGCTCGTCGGCCAGGGTGGGATGCTCCACCATGTATTCGCCGGAGCCCACCACCCACTTGGGGATCCAGTACTGGATGTGCTGATCCGGGTTGTCCCGGTTCTGCTCCAGGATACCGATCCACAGCAGGTGGTCGATGACCTTCTGCGCCTCCTCCACGCTCATCTGATTGCGCTCCGCCAGCTCCGGGGTGGTGAGCCCGAAACGGCGCTTCCTGAAGCTGAGCATGAAGCGGACTTCATCCTTGGTCAGCAGCTGGTCCAGGATCCAGAAATCCATGTGGTTTTCCTTCATGCCGCCGGGCAGCTTGCGGGGAATGTTGTCCGTGATCATGCGGGCCAGCTTCATCACCAGCTTTTTCTTTTCCGGATCGCTGCAGCGGTGATCCGTCACGGGATAGTCCCGCTGGTTCACGTGTATTCTGGGATTGACTTCCTTTACCATTTTCTATCTCCCTCGTACGAATTCTGTGGGGATGCTCACATGATGGGGATCTTGATCCTGACGTCGCTGGTGGGATAGGCGGCGCAGGCGTGGACGTAGCCGAAGTCGCGGTCCGCGCCCCGGCGGCCGTCGTTCTCCGGGCAGATATAGACGCTGCCGGAGAGGACCTTGGTGCGGCAGAAGCCGCATTCGCCGCTGCGGCAGCCGGTTTCGATGCGGATGCCGGCCCGCTCCAGGGCCACCACCAGGCTCTCCGTGGCCTTGGCGGGGATCACGTCCTCGCGGAGACCGCGGACAACGGTGAGCTGATAGGTCCGATCCCGGCACTCCATGGGATAGCCGGGGAAGGTGGTGATATCCTTGGCCTGGCCGAACACCTCGAAGCGCACGCGGCGCTTGGGAATATCCAGCTTGGCCAGCTCCCCGTGGAGGAAGCGGTACATCACCTGGGGGCCGCAGATAAAGTAGGTGGTGTCCGGCGCGGAATACTTCCGGATCAGCTCCGCTGTCAGGAAGCCCCTTTCGCCCTGCCAGTCCGGCTCGTCGCCGGAGAGGACGTGGACCACGCGGACGTGCTCGCCCTCCAGGGCGGCCAGCTCCTCCTTCAGCGTGATGTCGTCGGAGGACACGGAGCCGTAGAGGATGGTCAGATCCATGTCCAGCGTGCCGTGGGCTACCTCCCGGGCCATGGAGGCGAAGGGCGTGATGCCCACGCCGCCGGCCAGGGCCACCACGTGCTTTGCGTCGCGCAGGGGCTCGTAGTAGAACTGGCCGCAGCCGATCAAGCCGCGGAAGGTGTCGCCCACCTTCACGTTGTCGTTGATGTGGTCGCAGATAAAGCCGTCGCCCTTGGAGCGGCGGACCGTGATCTCCACAAAGCCCTTCTCCTGCCGGGCCTGCCAGGGCGCCGAGGAGATGGAGTAGGGTCGGGAGATCAGGCTCTGGCCAATGGGGAAGTCCAGCACCATGAACTGACCGGCGTAGAAGGGGGGCAGCTTTCCGCCGCCGACCTT
Source organism: Oscillospiraceae bacterium (assembly GCA_017427645.1). GTDB lineage: Bacteria > Bacillota > Clostridia > Oscillospirales > Oscillospiraceae > Vescimonas. The sequence goes on from JAFRSI010000141.1 coordinate 62,551, forward strand.
TTCAAAGCGGACGGTCTTGGCGGTCCTGGAGGCGTCGCGGATCTCCGTCACCACCAGGTCCAGCTTGCCGGGATGCCACTCTCTGGCTACGTCGGCGATGGGGTCCTCCCGGACCGGCGCGGGAGAAGCGGCTGCAAACGCGTGGAGACGCGCCTTGGTGACGCGGGAGGCGCCTCCTACGTCCTTCAAAAAGCCGTTTACTTTCATTTCGCCGCCTCCTTTGCCATGGTATCCAGCACATTTTTCGCCGCCTTGCGGCCGTTGACCACCGCCGGGCCCATACCGTCGCCGCTGATCTGGTGGGCGCCGGAGAACTCCAGATGGCCGATGAACTTCTCCTCCTCTTCCGTCTGCAGACGGGCAACGATGTGGTCCTCCATGGTGTGGGCATAGCCGTAGATGCAGCCGTTCCACATGCCGGTATAGCGGGCCACGGTCATGGGCGTCTCGATCACGATCTCCAGTATGTGATCCAGCAGATTCACGCCGAAGTAGGCGCTCATATCGTCGATGAGCTGCTTGGCCACCTGATGCTTCACGCGGTCATACTCGTCGGCGGTAACGGTCTTCCAGCCGTCCACGCGCGGCAGAACGGTGATGGAGAAGGAGCAGGTCCCCGCGGGGGTGGCGTCGGGATTGCCGTAGTTGTGGCAGATACAGGTGAGATAGCTGTACGGACCCAGGCCCTTCAGCTCATCGTAAATCCTGTCGGTATCCATCGTGGTGCCGTGGAAGATGCTGTAATCCTTGATGTTCAGCTCCTCGGCGCTCTTGTCCAGGATCAGGATGACAGAGAATGCCGTCAGACTGATGCGGCGGCCGTTGACCATCTTGATGGCCCCGGCGGGCACCGCCTCAGCCGGCTCGATCATGGAGGTGTAGACCTTGTTGGGGTAGGCCGAGCAGATCACGTAGTCGGCGTAGATCTCGTCGCCCCGGGCGGTGCGGACGCCGTAAGCCTTGCCGTCCTTCACCAGGATCTTGTCCACGTGCTGCCGGTACTCGATCTGTACGCCCATCTCCTCGGCCTTTTCCGCCATCTTCAGGCTCATCTCATGGCTGAACTTCCGGGGGATATAGGAGCCGTTGCCGATATACTCGCCCATCAGCACGGCGTAGATGGTGAAGGGCAGATCGTTGAAGCCGCTGCCCACGTAGATCCAGTAGGGGGCCAGCAGATCCAGGGCCTTCTGCGGCAGGTCGAAGGTGTCCAGCACCTCTTTGGTGCTGTAACCGGCGGTCTTGACAAAGGCCGGGTGCTTGAGCAGCATCTGGGGCTTGCTCAGGTGGTTGACGGACAGATAGTTGACGCTGTCATACACGGTGGCGCACAGGTCCATCAGACGCTTGACCTTCTCGTACGTGCCGGGCACGGCGGCGTCGATCTCGCGGGAGAAAGTCTCCATGCCCGGGTGCAGCGTCACCTCCAGGCCGGGGAGACTGGCATGGTACGCCTCCGGTACCCGGAGCCAGTCGATGTCGATGCCCAGCTGGTCGAAAAATACGCCCACCTTCTGCCGGTTGTCCTTGGCGCCGATATACATCATTTCGTGGAGGGCCGCTTCGATCTCGATGCCGCCGCGCACGAAAGAGGTGGCCACGCCGCCGGGCAGATTGTGACGCTCCAGCACCAGCACGTCCTTGCCCTTGTCCGCCAGCTGCAGCGCCGCCGAAAGGCCCGCCAGCGCGCCGCCCACCACGATGACGTCATAGTGGTCTTTGTAAAATTTCATAGGCAATTATCCTTTCCGAAAAACGGGGGCGGTTGTCCCGCCCCCGTCTCTGCAAGTCTTAGAAGAAGCGATCCACCAGCTCGCGGGAGTACTCGGCCGTCTCGTCCATGTCGCCGAAGGACATGATCTCGCCGGCATAATAGGTGTCGTACTTGCCCTGCATGGCCTCCACCTTGTCATACCAGCCGGCGGCATAGTCGTCGGAGAAGACGTGGGGGAAGTAATACACGGACCACTCGTTGATGACCTCTCTGGCGGGGTTCTTCATGATCTTCAGATCGTCCTGCACCATCTGGCGGCACTCCTCGTAGGGGATCTCCCTGGAGTTCTTGTGCTTGCGCAGGGCGTAGGTGGTGATGACCTGGTCGATCTGATCCTTCCAGCGGCGATAGTAGACCATCAGGTGGCCCAGCTTCTCGGGCACCATGTTGTCAAACACGTAGTAGGAGATCTCGGGGTGATCCTCGGGTCTGGTTAGCACGGCCTGGACGTCATAGCGCTCGTAGTCGATCTTGGAGAACAGCGCCTTTTCGTCCTCGCGGGCGTCGAAGTAGTCCACCATGCCCTTCTGGCCGTCGGCCCGGGTGCCGGGGATATACAGCGGCGCGGTGACGATGATCTTGTCATACTCCTCCACCTGGCCGTTGACGGTGACGTAGACCTTGCCGTCCCGGCGCTCCACCTTCTCGATGGTGCTGCCCAGGCGGGCGGGATTCTTCAGATGGGCGTTGAGCTGCTCCCAGATGTACTGGGTGCCCTCCTTCCAGGTCCAGAGATTGACCTTCACGAAGTTCATGCAGGTCTGATAGTCCAGATACTTCACCACGTAGCCGGCGGGGATCTCGTCGAAGTAGCCGTAGCCAAAAGAGGTAAAGGGCCCGATCCAGATCTTCTGCACCAGGGGCACGCCGTTCATCTCGCAGAACTGCTTGAAGGGCATGGCCAGATCCTTCAGGTTGGGGTTGACGCCCTCCACCTTCTCGCGGCCGGGGGTGACGGCATAGCCCTCGTAGCGGCCTTCGGCAACGCCGCGGTGGCCGTTGATGTCGTAGCCCTTGTACTTGGTCTCCAGCAGCTCGCCGAACTTCTTGAGCTGGCTCTTCATCTTCAGCATCCAGGGATTCTTGATGATGTTGCCGATGGTGCGGGCAAAGGGCTCAATGACCTCGCCCTTGGCGTTCTTGTAATTGCGGTTCAGCTTGGGACCGTCGTGGGTGATGCCGCAGAAATCCTCCACGTCCTTGACGGCGTAGTAGCTGGGCACGCCCATGATGGCGCCCATCTCATAGCGCCGCCCGTTGTAATGGGGGGACCAGCACTTGCCGCCCACGCGATCCTGGCGCTCCAGGATGGTGTAGTTCTCATAGCCCTTCTGCTCCAGATACATACCGGCGGAAAGACCGGCGGGGCCGCCGCCCACGATGCAGATGCGAATGTTCTTGTCCATGTTCAGCCTCCATATCATTATTCCGTATTCGGTATTGAAACCGCAATCGTGTAGTATATTATATCGCCGTTTTCGTTTAAATTCAACAGACAATTATCGATTATAAACATTTTCATGCAATTTGAAAGAGAAATCTTTATTTTATATGACGAATATGGTATACTGCCCGCAGGGAGGTGCGTTTGTATGCGATTTGACGGCTTCCGGCATCTGCTGGCCCACTGGGCGGAGCGTCAGCCGGACGCACCGGCGCTGCGCTTCGGCGCCCAAAGCTGCTCTTTCGGGGAGCTTCTGCACCGGGTCGAGCAGCGCTCGGCTCAGCTGCGGGCAGAGGGGAATACCTGCATGGGGATCCTCTCCGACGGCAGCCTGGACTGCGTGATCGAGATCTTTGCGGCCAACGCCGCCGGACTGCAGGCGGTGCTGCTGGACGAGCAGCTCCCCGAGGACGTGCTGCGGGGGCTGATCCGGTATGCCGACATCGACCGACTGTGGGGCGACGAGGACCTGGTGCAGGAATTGACGCCCGCCCTGACCGGCGGCACGGCCGACGGCGCGGGAAAGCTCCTGTTCTTCACCTCCGGCACCACGGAGCAGTCCAAGGCCGTGGTCCTGACGGATCACAGCCTGTGCCAGAGCGCCTGGAACGGCTCCCAGATGCTGCCCCTCTCCCGGGAGGACACGCTGCTTTGCCTGCTGCCTCTGGGCCACGTATTCGGCTTCGTGTGCGGCCTTCTGTGGGGTCTCTCCAACGGGGCCTGCGTCGCCCTGGGCCGCGGCGTGCGCCACTATTTTGACGACTGCGCCTTCTACTCCCCCACGGCGGTTTCCGTGGTGCCCCTGCTGCTGGAGCACCTTTTGCGCGCCGATGCCCTGGGGCCCACTCTGCGGACGGTCCTGGTAGGCGCCGGCGACTGCCCCGCCCCCCTGCTGGCCGCCGCTGCGGCCCGGGGCCTGCGGATCAGCTTCGGCTACGGCCTCACGGAGACCAGCTCCGGTGTGGCCATCAGCACGGGCGGCGATCCCTTTGCCATGGATATCTGCCCCGACGACACCGTCACCCTGGCCCCGGACGGCGAGATCCTGATTGAAGCGCCCACCTGCATGATGCAGGGCTACTACAAGCGCCCGGACGCCACCGCTGCCGTGCTGCAGGACGGCGTTCTGCACACGGGGGATCTGGGCCGGTTCGACCAGGAGGGGCGGCTCCATATCCTGGGCCGCAAGAAGGACGTCCTGGTGCTGCCGGACGGCACGAAGCTCTATCTCCCCGAATATGAAAGCGAAATCGCGGAGGCCCTGGGGATCCGCGACCTGGCCGTCACCCTCCGCAGCGGACGGCCCATCCTCCTGCTGCACGGCGAGATCAGCCCCGCCGAGGCAGTGCAAAAGCTGCGCCCCCTCATGGCGCGGCGCCCCCGCGGACAGCAGCTGACGGACGTCCTGGTGACGAATCAGCCTCTGCCCCGTACGGCTACCGGAAAGATCAAACGCTGGGAACTCCAGCAGAAAGTGAGTGTGCTATGAAAAGAGAAGAGATCCTGGAAAAGACCCGCAAGATTATCTACGACTGCTTCCCCGAGTTGGCGGACGCGGAGCTGCGGGAGGACACGGTGATCAATACGGATACCGGTATCGACTCCATGGGCTTCGTGCTCATCATCTGCAAGCTGGAGGCCCTGTTCAACGTGCGGATCCCGGAGCGGCAGTGGAAGAAGCTCTCCACCCTGGGCGACGTGGTGGACGCCATCTCCAACCGTCTGTCCAAATGAGTATTTATCAGAAGGAGCTGCGCCTGCGCAGCTCGGACGTGGATCTCCACCGGCGATTGCGCCTGTCCACCCTGTTCGCCCTGCTCCAGGAGGCCGCCATCGCCCACACGGAGCAGTTGGGGATGGGCCGGGCCATGACCCTGGACCGCGGCGCCCTGTGGATCGTAACGCTGCAGTCGGCGCAGATCCGGCGCATGCCGGAATATGACGAGGAGATCGTGCTCCGCTCCTGGCCGGGACAGACCATGCACGTTCTGTTTCCCCGCTACTGCGCCGTTGATACGGCCTGCGGCGAGCCGCTGATCCGCGCCAGCGCCCTGTGGACGCTGATCGACGGCGACACCCGGAAGCTGGTTTTCCCGGAGCGGCTGGGGGTGGAGATCCAGGGCGTCTCCCGCCCGGAGGACGAGATCCCCCTGCCCTCTGCCCCGCGGCCCATCCCGACCACGCAGCACCGGGAGTTCACCGTGCCCTACAGCTACGTGGATCTCAACGGCCACATGAACAACACCCGTTACTTCGACCTGGCGGAGGACTGCATCAGCGCCGCAGCGGAGGGACGGCCTCTGCGCGCCGTCAGCACGGAATTCAAACAGGAGGCCCGCCTGGGCGAGACCCTCTCCCTGGCGTGGGGCCGGGACGGCGAGCGCTGGTATCTGGCCGGCGCCGCAGAGAAGAACGTCTTCCGCATGAGTCTCACCTACGGCGAGGGCTGAGAGGCGAATGATCCGCTTTCCGCATGGAAAGCAGCTCTCAGCGACGCAGATATGCAAGCCCCGCAGCCGATACGGCTGCGGGGCGTTTTGCAGACGTTTTGTTGTTTTATGTCAACCGATCCGTCTCGTCCGTTCCTCTATATTCCAGACACAGCATGGTCAGATCGTCGAACTGCTCAGCGTCGCCGACAAAAATGTCAACGGCCTGCCGAACTGCTTCCAGAATTCCCTCCGGACTTCTGTCGGAGCCGGCATCCAGCGCGGCCAGCATACGATCCGTACCGAAGCGCGTGCCGTTCTCGTCCTCAGCCTCCGCGACTCCGTCCGTATAGACGAACAGCTTATCTCCCGGGGTCAGTTGGATCTGATACTCCGGATAGTGTATACCCTCCATTGCGCCGATCACGAGACCGTGCTTATCCTTATACAGCTCGCTTTTTCCCTTCCTGATCCACACCGGATATTCATGTCCCGCGTTGGCCGCAGTGAGCAGGCCGGTTTTCAGATCCAGGATGCCTGCCCAGACCGTGACAAACATGGTGTCCTTGTTGTTGCCGCAGATTGCTGTATTGACCGTTTCCAACAGCTTAGCGGGGCTCTTGCTCAGCATGGCGTAGTTGTTCAGCATGATCTTACAGGCCATCATAAACAGGGCGGCGGGCACGCCTTTTCCGGATACGTCGGCAATCAGGAGACACAGATGGTCGTCATCGATCAGGAAAAAGTCGTAAAAGTCGCCGCCCACCTCCTTGGCCGCGTCCATGGAGGCGAAAATGTCCACTTCCTTCTTGTCGGGGAAGGGCGGGAAGACACTGGGCAGCATATGGGACTGAATGCTGGCGGCCAGACTCAGCTCCGTGTTGATGCGCTCGTTCTCTGCGGTAATGCTCTCGATGTCGCTGATGTATTCCTTCATACGCAGAGTCAGCCCCCGGAACGAATCCGCCAGGACTTGGGTCTCGTCCCCGGTCTCCAGCTTCAACTGGAAGTCCAGATTACCGCCCTCCATGGTCCCTACCTCCTCCGTCAGCAGGCGGATAGGCTCGACGATCTGATGGGAGATCCTGACAGACACGGCAATGGCGATGAGCACGGCGACCCCCAGCAGGCCCAGCAGCAGATAAACCGCGTAACGGATATGATCTGTGGCGTTCTGCACCGTCTGATCGGTCACCTGGTCCACGTTGGCAAGCAGCCGGTTCGTCGGCTCCTCCACTGCCTCCTGGGGCAGGAAGACCACCATCGACCAGCCGACGGTTTTCATGGGGGCGTACGATACATAGCAGGAGACTCCATCCACCGACGCCCGCAACAGGCCCGCGCCGCCTGACGTGGCATCCCTGGCGATCCTGGCAAGCTCCCAATCCTCGGACAGCCGGAGATCCGGCGCGTCCACCACGGCGGCAAAGGAGCCCTCATCGAATGTGGAGAACAGGACCTGTCCGTTCTCGTTGATGATACAGGCCTTGCCGCTGTTGCCCAGATTCACGCTCTGGACCAGATTCTCCATCTCGTCCAGATACATGCCTGCGCCGGCCACTGCCGCAAGCTCATCTCCGCGGAAGACCGGCACGCCACACATGATAGCCAGGCGCGGCGTATGCGCGTCCTTGGTGACCGGTGTGAAAAACGGCTCGCCGGTGGCAGCGGCGCCCTGATACCACGGGCGCTCCTTTGCCTCCAGAGGCATGAGATTCCCGACCTCGTCGAATTTCTTGGCTGAGATATAGTCCGCCTGCACCATGAAGCCGGACTCTGTGGCCACGTAGATGGAGGCCATGTTGTCCTGGCTGGCATTCACGGCCATCAGCACACCCTGCACGTTGCCGATCAGGGCAAGCTCTTCCTGAATAGCCGGATCTGCCGGATCCGTACTTGCGGAGTAGAGGACCTGGGTGGTCAGCACGCCGTCGTTCTTCGGGTCGGGCAGGGGCGCAGGGTTGGGGGAATACCGCTCCGGGTTGTTGTAGATCTCCCCGGCAACGGACCCCACGATGACAACGCCCTGCCGGAAATTGGAGAAGATCCCGTCTGCGATTTCCGCCGACTTTCTGGCAAGCTCCACCAGCCGGCTCTTCGACTGGTTGGACAGGTACGTGGTGGATTCTTCGCCGATGGTCTCGCTCAGGTTCCGGTTGGACGAGGACAGCGTACCCGAAATGCTCCTTACGGTCAGTGCCAGAATCACACTTGCGGCCAGAAGCATTCCGACCACAACCATGATCATCGCGTATAGTATCTTTTTCCCAAGAGTTTTTTTCTTTGTCATGGATTCTTTTCCTCCAGGTATCCGCCCGGTTTGTTTTGCTGTCTTTCTCCTCGCTCAGGATCCCCATTTTCCGATCGGGCGCCTCCTCGGTCTGCTTCTCCGCGCCCAACTCGACGGTCCGCCCGCCCTCCTCCGCCTGGAGCACCGGATATCCGGGGAAGGTGCGGTCCTGCTGGGGCTCAACCTACAGGCCGGCCCGGCACCTACGGACTTCCCGTCGCGGAACATCCAACTGATTTCAAGACCCGCTCTTTTCGCCGGACGACCGGGCGCTCCGCGGAACGCCCATCAGGTCTACCGTGGCCTTTCCGACCTTCGTCAGCGCTTCATAGGGCGGGATCTCTCCCACCACGGTCTCGGCAAGCCAATCCATCGCGATGATCTGCTCCGGACTGAGCGAATTGTGGGCGCTCACCATCTCACGGCCCCGCTGGTCCCGGAGAACACCCCGGAAGGGATCGCAGAGCCCGCCGCGCACGCTCTTGATCAGGACGCGTGCCAGCCGGCGGATACCCTCCGGCAGCTTATCCGAACAGCTCAAAGAAACGACGCCGTCGCTCATGCCCCAGTAGTAGTTCAGAGCCCTGGCGCTGCCGGCGTATTCCTCCCGGGAGGAGCCGTCCATGATCCTTCGCAGCATCTTCTCATAGTAGACGCCCCACTCCCAGATGGGGGCGGCAAGGACCGTCCTTTCATCTCCCAGCCCTACCGACAGGCCGAAGCTGCTTCGGCCCTGGTTGTGCAGATTGGCGTGGTCCTGGCAGGAGATCAGGCGGATCCCCTTGTCCGACAGCCGTGCGGCCGCCTCCGCGGCGCTCCCCGTGCCGGACCACTCCAGAAGGACCCGGGAGCGGGGATTCACCATCTCCACCCCGAAGGCAAAGGCATTGATCCCCGCGATCTGGCCATAGATGGGATAATCGGCGATATAGCCCACATCGTTGCTGCCGGCCAGGGCTCCGGCGATGGCCCCGATGATGAACTTTGCCTCGTACATCCGGGCATAATAGCTGCGCACATAGCGGTGGGCCACGTTCAGCGAGCAGTTCAGGATCGTCACCTCCGGATGACCGGCCGCAGCGCGCAGGCTGGCGGGCAGCAGCCGGGGGGACGTGGTGAACAGGATGGACGCACCGTCGCGGATCGCCTCCTCGATCAGCGACTCCGGATCGCCGTCTGTGACATTGAAGTAGGCTCGCGTCACAACCCGGCCGGAGAGGACCCGTTCAGCATACTGCCGGCCCAGCTCATGGCCGCTGGTCCAGCCGGAGGTCTGGGGCGTCCTGTCATGGAGGAACGCCGCCTGGTATACCTTGGCGGAGATCGGCAGCACCTTCGTCAGCAGGGACGCCTTCTTCTCCTGTCCCGCCTCAAGCCGGACTTCCACGGGCTCGCTCTGGGCGGACAGCAGGATCTCCTCCCAGGCCTGGGACACCAGCGTACGCATTTCCCCCCGCGTCCGGCCGCGCAGCTCCTGGTAGCCGAAGACCCTCAGGCAGGCCAGTAGGGCTTCGCCGGGCGTGACAGAAAGCTTATTGCCGCCCAACTCTCTATAGGCCTCCCGGAAGATGGACAGAACGCTGGAAAAGGCGGCTCGGTCGTCGTCAGACCATATCTCGTCAGGCCCCTTCCCCATCAGGCGCTGCATCTCCGCACAGCTGCCGAGGCGCGAAAATTCCACGCTGTTGATGCGGCTCAGCCGCTGGAAATCCAGAAGCTCGTAGTAGAGCTCCGTCTCCTTGTCTCCGGTGCGCTCCGGCAGGATCCGAAGCACCTCCGCAGACGTGACGGGGGAACCGAAGAACTTCAGCACGCTGACCCGCTTGTTGCCCTCTACCACGTAGTAGCGGTTCATGTATTCCCAGACCTTCACCGAGTTGCGGATCCCCTCTGCCAGATGAGACAGGCACAGGGCCTGCCATTTGGCGGCGAACTCCGTTCCCACCTCCAGCAGGGGCATAAAGTTGCGGGCAAAGGAGCTGCTCCGGCCGAAGCTCTTGGTTCCGATGATCCACTCCGTGGGGATTTGAACCACACCCAGATCCGTCGCCGTCAGCGGCGTGCCGGCGGGCAGGATCTCGTCCAGCACCGGCAAAGTCGCCGAAATGCCTTTGGCTGCGCAGGAGCGTACCTCCTTCTGGCCCAGCTTCAACGCCTCCTGATAGTAGAGTTCCGGCACGATCCGCACCCCCCTTTCCCATCGGCCCGCATCATGCAGTCCGACCCTTTTTTCCGAGAATATCATGCCCGAACACCGCTGTCAATGATATGACGCAATCCGGCCCGTCTGTAGTTTACATAATGCTAAAGCCGCGGCGCTGTCGCAGATGCGCGGGGCCGCGGTGCAGCGATGATATGGAGAGGCGTGGTATTTCCCCTCCGGGACGCCGCCCGGAGGGAGCCTCGTTTGCCGTCGCCCCGGCTGGATAACGGCCACGATAAGGGTAAAAGCAAGGGAAACCCCTCAAAACAGGGCATAAAAAACCCTGCAGCCGTTGCAGCTGCAGGGTTTTGTCTGGAGGTGACACCCGGATTTGAAGTGAGGCCTCTTGTATTATTTCATTGGGTTATACCACATTTTATGTCGTTCTGTATAAATATTGCAACTATTTATACCATATTATCCCGTGCTGTTTTAGTCTGTGTCAAGCTGGTAAGGGTAAATATAAGGGTAAATCTTGTGCGCCGCACAGCTGGAATCAACTCCCTTGGAAGCAATCATAGGCAATGCAGATTATAGCCAAAAAGCACTTATGCTTTTTAACAAGCGAACATTCAAGCCGGTCCATTGCCCCGAGTCCCTTATCTCGCATCGGATTCGAGGCATGCGTATTTCAATGTGTCGCAAAGTAGTGGGCGGAATTTTTACCATATAACAGGTGTGCGAGTGATTTAGTTCTCCATCATCAAAGCGATAATCTCCTTATCCGTCTGCTCCATGCCGAAGCGGGCCAGCTTGCCCACCGTGGCGATGGTATTCTCCACGCCCTTCTTCACGATACCGTCTCCGCCGTAGAACTGGTTTCCTTCCCGATACATGCTGAGGGACAGCAGTCCCGCATCCACGGCGGATGCGATCTTGGCCGCGCAGCTTGCCTTGGCTCCATCACATACGATGCCGGATGTAACAGCAACAGCGTTGACGATCACATGGGCGATCTGGTGGAAGCGCCCGCCCTGAAGCCAGGCAATTCCCGCAGCGGCACCACAGCCGGCGCTCACTGCCCCGCAATAGGCCGACAGACGGCCGATGCCGGTTTTCAAATGTGTGGTCACCAGGTTCGACACCGTGAGTGCACGCAGTAGTTCCTCTTCGCTTGCTCCCGTCTCCCGGGCGTAGACGATCACAGGGACGCTGGTGGTGATGCCTTGGTTGCCGCTGCCGGAGTTGATGACCACCGGCAGCTCACATCCGTTCATGCGGGCGTCGCTGGCAGCGGCGGCATAGGCACGCAGCTTGAAGTCCAGGCTGTCCTCATGCCCATGCAGCAGGGTCTTGCCGATGTTGGCGCCGTAGTTGTGACGGAGTCCCTCCTCCGCGATGGCCATGTTGTATGCGATCTGGCGCTCCAGTGTCGGGCGCACGTCTGACAGTTCCACGCTCTCGGCAAAGTCCACGATGCCCTCTACACTCATAAAGCTCCGGTCGGTGAGTCCATCCTCTGCCTGAACGATCTCCCTCTCCAGCAGGGTCTCTGCGTTGCGGCGGATGAGGACGATATTGGTGTGGTAGTCCACGATCCGCACAACGGCACTGTTATCCCCGGTAAAGGCGGTAATCTGAATGTCAAAGATGTGGACCGTATCTACGTGGCGTACCTGGATCTCCGTGCTTTTCAGATACTCCGCCATGGCGACGATCTCCGACTCCGTTACCTGGGACAGAACCTCCAACTCCGCCTCTGCGTTTCCTGCAACAGCTCCGGCTGCAGCAGCAGCCGGGATTCCCCGCAGTCCGCCGGTATGCGGCACGACCACGCTTTTTACGTTTTTAATGATGTTGCCACTGACCTCTACAAGCAGTCTCTCGGGCAGCACACCCAAGACGCTGCGGGCTTTCGCGGCAGCGTAAGCAATGGCGATGGGCTCCGTGCATCCCATCGCGGGCCGCAGTTCCTCCTTCAGAATCTGCACATACTGTGCGTAATGGATATCGCTATATTCCAAGTAGACCCCTCCCGATTCGGTTCTCTCATGTTCGTCTTTTGTTATACCTCTGCCGGGACTCCATTCTTGCTGCCCACTACGCAAACTGCGCCGGATACAGCAAACTCCCGCAGTGCCGGGATCAATGCCCGGAAATCATCCAAAGAAGTGTGCAGGATCTCGTGCCGGATTCGGCAGAGGTCGACGTAGCTTGTCCCCTTCAGGTACCGCAGCGCAGCCATTTGGCAGATCTCACCGGGGCCGACCAGCGGGTCTGTCTGGCCCAGACTGCCGATGATAAAGCCATCCAGCGGCATGTTGGAGCTACAAAGGCCCTCCAGAGCCAGCGGGATCTGTTTGAAGGCCGCGATCGTTCCCTCGGGGTTGGGATCCCGGTAGGAATAGCAGGCCAGATTGCCGCTTTGCCCAACGGAGAGGCCGGCACCGTAGGCACCGCCCTGGACGCGGACGGCATTCCACAGATATCCGTAGGACATCACGGTGCCAAGTACCACCGCTGCTCCGCTGTAACGGTCTCCCAGCGCATAGAGATTGTGGGCCATGCCGCAGTAATTCACGCCGGCAGGGATCTCCACGAGGCTCTGCTTCTCGCCGCTGCAGCAGCGTTCCAGTTCGGTAATCTCTGCGCCAGGCTCAAGACTGTCCAGAAGATCCTGCAGCACCTCGTCTGCTAGGCGTCCGCCCAGGCTGAGGGTCAGGCGGCTTCTGCAGAAGATCCTGTTGTGCAGGTCGGCCAGCCGATCCATCAGCTTTTGCCCCTCTGCGTCAAAGCTGCCCTCCAGCGCAGAGAACCATTTCACCATGCTCTCGCCGAACAGTGCCTCGTTGAGTGTGCCGTTGACGCTGAAGGGCGCCAGGGCCTTTGTGACGGCATACCTGTTGCCGTTTACGACGAGGGACTGCTTGTTTGCATAATCGTTCTGCAGGAGAATCTCGCGGAGCTTGTCGGTCTCCGAATAGCGGCTGCCATTCAGCAGCTCCCGCACCAGACCAAGAGCCTGTTGCGCGTTTTCCTCCAGCAGGCTGAAGGTCAGGTGGAGATAGGGCGTGCAGCTGTCAATGGCTCCGTCCCGAGAGACCAGCTCGAGCTTGCCGTAGAAGCCGCCCAGCCAGGTTTTGATCTCGTTCTGGAGCTCCCGCGCTGTGTAATGCACGGTGGAAAGCTCGCCGAGCGCATCTATCAGAACACTTGCAAGACGGAGCTCTTCGGTGGAGAAGTCCGCCAGGGAGAAGAAGAGATCCAGATAGACAATGCCGTGAGTGTCGGTGTGGACCCGAAGCAGCTCACAACCGGAAACGGTTTCCAGCTCGGTTTTCAGTTCCGGCACAGTCTCCGGAATATCGGAGAGCTGCAGCCTGGGCAGACACATCATGGCCTCCGGGGAGTCGGGGGTCTGCTGCCATGCGCGCAGATGTGCGAAATCATCGTAAGCCTTCTGCCGCTGTTCATGGTCCCAAGAATCGAAAATAGCCTGTAGCCGCGCCGCTTCCTCGCCTGCGTCCTGGGCTCCCTGCTCCACGGAGGGAATCAGCTCCAGGCGGCACATGGTCTCGGGCTCTGCCAGCAGCTCCTGCAGAAGCTCAGTGAAGTAGCCGTCCTTCAGCTTCCTGCGCAGGGAGGCAAAGATATTCTCCGTGTCCCAGTGAGCCGTGGGGTCGCCGCCATACATCCAGGCATCCAGCGCCTTCATGCACAGGTTCAGACCGTAGGGCTCGCTCACCTCTCTGCACCGGAAGGCCATGCGCTCCAGACTGGCCGCCAGCGTCTTCTGATCCAGCCCATTTTCGATCAGTCGCCCGACAGTCGTGCGCAGGGTCTCGGAGATTGCGTCAAACTGTTCCCGCCGGGTATTGCTGGCATGCAGCACCAGGTAGGGCTGATACGTGCCGGCATTCAGCTGCAGGGAGAGGTCCTGGGCAAGCCCCGCCTCCAGGATCCCCCGGGTCAGGGGCGCTTCGTTGGAGCCTGTCAGAACGTCGCAGAGCACATAAATGGCGTAGATCTTCTCGTAATCGTCAAAATCGCAGGCGATTTTGGACAGGACCAGATGGGCATTTTCCTCCTCACCGGGTGCAGCCTGGTAGCAGGCGCGCGTGCGCTGCGTTACGGGCGTCTGGTGAGCGATGGCAAAGTCCTTTTCCTGTTCGCTGTACCCGGAAAGATACTCCGCATCAATATATTTCAGCAGCGGTTCGATCTCCATGTCGCCGTCCAAAAAGAAGCGGGCGTTGGATGGGTGATAGAAGCGGCGGTGGGCGGCGAGGAAGTCCTCGTAGCTCAGCTCCGGAATGTGCTTCGGGTCGCCGCCGCTGCAGAAGTGGTAGCAGCTGTCCGGGAAGAGAAGGCCCTTGGTTTGTTCGTCGATCACGGTATTCACCGAGGAGAAAGCGCCTTTCATCTCGCTGAACACCACACCGTTGAAGCTGGGCTGGCTTTCGGGGGACTCCAGCTCATAGTGCCAGCCCTCCTGCATGAAGATCTCCGGTCTGTGATAGATGGCGGGGCAAAAGACCGCATCCAGATAGACCTTCACCAGGTTCCGAAAATCCTGTTCGTTTCGGCTGGAGACGGGATAGACCGTCTTATCCGGGAAGGTCATGGCGTTCAGAAAGGTCTGCATCGAGCTCTGCATCAAGGAGACAAAGGGCTCCTTGACCGGGTACTTGTCAGATCCGTTCAATACGCTGTGCTCCAGAATATGAAAAACGCCGGTCGAGTTCTCCGGCAGGGTCTGAAAGGCAACAGCAAAGGTCTTGTTGTCACAGTCCCGCTTGGAATACAGCAGCTGCGCGCCGGTCTTCTGGTGGCGCAGGGTATAGAGCTCTGCCCCAATGGCTTCCACGACTTCCTTTTTGACAAGCTGAAATCCCGTAAATACATCCCCGGGATGCAGCGCAGAAAGGGAAAGATTGACGTTTTGCATGGGTTATCCTCCTAATAAAAGGGCCGGCCAGGCAGCCGGCCCCTGATGAATTGCTTTGTTTACTTTTCCTTGTAGTAGAGCTTGCAGTGGCAGAAGCCCTCGAAGTCGGGATCGGCGCACTGCTCTTTGAATTCCTGGCACATGCACTTATTTGCCTCGTCCCGGCCAGTCCGGCAGGGGCAGTAGCCGCCGCTCGCGGCAAGTCCCTCGCGGATTCTGCGGACAACCGCCGCATCGGGGTTCAGACGTACCTTAGCCATGTTCTTCCTCCTTTCCATAGAGAAGACGGGCGATATTCTGATCGAGACGGTCGCGTTCCATATAACCGCCCTCTCGGAACACTTCTCTGCCGTTGCGGAAGTAGATCAGCGTGGGCAGTCCGGTGACCTGATGACGCTCAGCGATCTCCGGGTAATCGTCGGTGTTTACCTTGATATAGTTGATCAGAGGCAGGTCGTTGCTCTGGGCGTTGTAGAACGGGGCCAGGGCGACACAGCCGCCGCAATGGTAGGCGTGAAAATCCGCCACGGCAAAGTCGGTATTGATCAGGGCGTCGAAGGTCTTGTTGCTTGCATCAATGGCTGCCATGTTACACCTCCAGCTTTCCGTCGGTAAATCTCGTACGCAGATATTCCAGCACAGCAAACTCTAAAAAGGTCTCCCGCGCTCCGTCCGGGTTGATCTGTACCATCTGTTCCACAGTCTCGGGTGGGATCAGGTTTCTTTCGATGTAGATCGTCTTTCCGTCCTCCAGCACCTGTTCCATCGGCTTCGTGCGCAGGCGCTCCACCAGTTCATCTCTCAGAAGCTTGGCCGTGAAGCGCGCTTCCCAATCGGGCCGCAGCTCCTCCGCCGCTTCCTCCACAGTCATGCGCATCTCCTCCGGCAGCTGCTCATAAAGGGCGGCTGTCCGCTTTGCTTCTGCCCGGAGGGCTTCCTCCAGTTCTTCCGGGTCGACCTGGAATTCCGAACCCTTCTCCAGCTGCTCCATGACGTAGAAAGCGCCGCGCGCACCTTGCTCATAGCGGCGCTTGTCTTCCTCCTGTGCCTTCCACCAGACACGGTACTCATCCACCGTCTGCACACCGTCGATGCCCTCTGCACGGATCAACAGATCGTCGATGGGGGCCGGCTCCATGCACACGATGCGCAGGGCATTCAGCTCCACCGTGGCGCCGTCCAGCGTCGCAGTGCGCTGCTCACCCACGCGGATGCCTGTGCAGGTCTCCTCCAGCGCGGGACAGAGGCCTCTGCCCGGGTACACCAGGGTCACGGAGCCAGGCCCAAAAGTGCCTCCGCTGATCTGGCAGCGGACACAGTCGAATTGCTCCGCCGCCTCCCGTTCAATGACAATGGCATGGTTTCTGGCAATCAGCTCCAGCTGCGCCTGCACGTCCCCATTGCTGACACGCCAGTGCCGCAGCTCCTCCGGAAGCTCCAGAGCCTGATAATCAAACAGCTTTACAACATGAGATTTCATAGCGTCCTCCAACTGTCGGGATATGGGCGGCAAAGCCGCCCATATCGGTCATTATTCGTTCATGGCCTGCTCGATGGCCTTGACCAGCTCATTGGGGCAGGATTGACCGCCGTGGCAGTCAATGCCCTTGCAGCGTCTGATCACATCCTCTGCAGGAAGGCCCTCAGCCAGGGCAGCGACGCCCTGGGTGTTGCCTCTGCAGCCGCCCTCAAACTTGATATTGAAGACAGCACCGTCCACGATATCGAAGCTGATCTCGCTGGCGCAGACGCCTTCGGTCTTATATACTACATGCTGATCCTTCATCGCATTACACTCCTCTGTTTATTTTTTCTGCAGATCCACATATCTGCGATAGGTGGCGTTGCTGTCGTACAGCTCCGTATGGGTACCGCTGTCCACGACCTTGCCGTTTTCCATAAAGATGATATTGTCGGCGTTTTCAATGGTGCGGAGGTTGTGGGCAACCACGACGGTGGTCCGGCCCTTCATCAGCCGATTCAGTGCGTCCATGACGGCATTCTCATTGAGGGCGTCCAGACTGGATGTGGCCTCGTCCAGCAGCAGGTACTCGGGATCCCGGATCATCATTCGAGCCAGAGCGATGCGCTGCTTTTCACCGCCGGAGAGCTTACTGCCCACATCGCCGACGTCGGTTTCCAGACCATCGGGCATACGGGCCAGGATCTCATCCACTTTGGCGTCCCGGATGGCAATCTGCAGGGCTTCCTCGCCGGTGTTTTCATCCACACCGTAGGTGATGTTGTCTCGGACAGTGCCGAAGAGCAGGGGGCTGTCCTGCGGTACCATGCCGAAGGAGGCGCGCCACTCGTTCAGGTGAATATCCTCGGCGTCAATATCGCCAAAGAGGAGCCTGCCATCCTGGGGCTCATACAGCCGCTCCAGCAACTTCAGGACGGTGCTCTTGCCGGAGCCGGAGGGGCCGACGATGGCGGTGACCTTCCCCTTGGGGATATCCATGGTCACACCGTCGAGGACCTTCTTGCCGTCGTCATAAGCAAAGGACACGTTGTCCAGGCGAATGTCCGCATCTGGAATGGCGAAGGAACGCTTGCGCTCCATGGTCTCCGGCGCCATATCCGCGATGGTGCCGACGGTCTTGGCAGCGCCCTGCGTCTTTTTGAGATTCTGCCAGAAGAACACGAACTGGATAGCGCCGTTGGAGATGGCCTCGGAATACATGAAGAGGGTCACGATATCCGCAGAGGTCAGCTTGCCGGAGCTCAGCAGGTAGCCGCCGTAGATCAAGATGATGCCCTGTACCACCGCCTCCATGCCGTAGGTCAGAGGCTGGGAGATGATATCCAGGATCGCCAACTGAATATTGGCCTTGCAGATGGCATCTGCGGCGGCTAGGTTGCGGACATCCTCCTTCTCCTCGGCGATGAATGCCTTGATTTGCTTGAGGGAGCCCAGACGCTCAGCCAGGAAGTTGGTATAGTCGGCGGTAGCGGTCCGGATCTTATGCTCAGCGTTGTGCATGTAATGGGAGGGGATGCTTGCCAGGATGATGCAGGGGATCAGCAGAGCCATCAGCAACACCATGGTTACATTGATGCCCGCCACGATGATCAGAGTGCCCACCAGGGAGTAGATCGTGGTGACCATTTGGAAGAGATAGCTGATAGCATAACTGGCGCTGGAGGTATCGCCCGTGACACGGCTCACCAGGGTGGTGGGTGGCATGGTGTCCAGACTCTTCATGGGCAGGTGGATGATCTTGCGCCATACCACGCTCCTCATGCGCTTGTCGGTGGTCAGATTGACCCAGGTGTCGAACAGAGTGCTGGGCAACATTACCAGCATTATGCCCAGGGAAACGGCCACATAGATGACGATCAGGGTAGGGTTGAAGATCTCGCCGGCCATGATCTGGCCTGCCACCTGTGGCATGAACATGTAGACCGTCATCATCAGCAGATTCACGACGATGTTCAAAACATAGAATCCCCAGGGTACCTTGGCCGCCTTGATCAGTCGGAGAAACGGGCCCCATTCCTGCTTGGTTTTCTGCTTTTTCATGTAGCGCACCTCCTTACACGGTCGCGTCCACGGCCTGTTGGCCGATCATTTTCCGGTAGAGTTCGCAGGATGCCGCCAGCTCCTCATGGGTGCCTACGGCATTAACACGGGTATTCTCCATCACCACAATTCGGTCCGCGTCACGGACAGTATCCATGCGGTGGGCCACCATCAGCACGGTGCAGCGCTGGCTGACCTTCTTCAGCGTGGCCTCGATAGCCGCCTCAGATTCGGCGTCCAGGTTGGATGTGGCCTCGTCCAAGATTAGGAGCTTGCTGTCCATCAGCAGGGCCCGGGCGATGGCGATACGCTGGCGCTGACCGCCGGAGAGCTTGGCGCCGTTTTCGCCCACCTCAGTGTCAAACCCCTTTTCAAAGCTCTGGATGAACTCCAGGGCATCGGCCAGACGGGCTGCCTCGGTAACGGCCTCGTCGCTGACCTGACCGGGAACAGCGTAGGCGATGTTGTCCCGGATGGTGCCGGAGAAGAGCTGGCAATTTTGGGGGATGTATCCGATGTTCCTGCGCCAGGAGCGCAGCTCGTATTCCTTGATGTCCTGTCCGTTCAGGGCAACGCTTCCCTCATTGGGGGTATAGAACCGCTCCACCAGATTGAGGATCGTGCTCTTGCCGGCGCCGGAGGGGCCGACGACAGCGGTGACCTTTCCGGAGGGAACCGTAAAGGATACGTCGTTGAGTACATTCTGCTCGCCGTAGGCAAAGGTGACGTTTCGGAAGGCCAGGTCACCCTCCACGCCGGAGGCGTCCATGGTGCCGTTGTTCTCCTCAATGGGGGTGTCGGTCACCTGGGTGATCCGGGCAGCACAGCCCTGGTTGCGCTTCAGGCTCTGCCACTGGGAGGAGAGAGAGCTGAAGCTGCTATAGAGGGTGTTGGCATACATGTAGAAGGCGATCCAGATGCCGATATCAATGGAGCCATCCCGAACCAGCCACACACCCATCAGGATGATCACCAGCTGGAAGATCACCTGCACCACCGTCTGGGCGAAGGTGAGCACCAGTCCGATCTTGGCATTGTCAAAACTGGTCTTAAAATGCTTGGCGATCCAGTCCAGGCCGTTCTGCTCCTCCCGGTTCTCCTGTCCGAAGAACTTGGTCAGGGTGATATAGGGCAGGACGCTGGCAAAGTAGCGGGTCATATTCGACAGCTTGGCCTGGACCTGGTTGTTCATCTTGAAGTAGAACCGACCGGAGATGATCGCAATGGCGTAGATCAGGGGGATGGTGATCAGCATGGAGGCCGCCAGGCGCCAGTCATAGGCCAGGATCAGCACGAAGGAGCCTATCAGGGTGTATATGGTGCTGAGCAGGCTGGAGATTCCGTGGGAGAAAAACTCGCTCAGCGTGGTGGTATCCTCCGTGGTACGGCTGATCAGATCGCGGGGCTCGTTCTTATCGTAGAAGGACAGGGGCAGCCGGGACAGCCTCCTCCAGATATGCTCCTGGAACCGCATCTGGGTGATGTTTGCGGTGATTGTGCACACACCCTGGATGGCGGCGGTCAGCAGTGCCTTGCCCAGGACGATCACCGTTGCGGTGATGGCCAGAGCCTTGGAGAAGTTGCCGGCGTAGATCTGCTCGGTATAGCTGGGAAACAGCAGGGTCAGATACCCCTGCGCCAGATTCAGAACAACACAGACGGCAATCAGAATCCAGGGCATCTTCACCTGCCGGATAAAGTGGAACAGGGGCTTCCATGCTTGGCGTTTGTTGTTGCTCTCAACACTGGCCGTGTCCGCGTGCATCATCTGATGGACGACGGGTTTTTCCTTTGTCTTCTTCATACCTTCACCACCTCAAATTTCGGTCTGAAATATTCCAGAATTTGCTTGGTCCAAAATTCGCCGGGAGCGGATTTCAAATATTCTTCGTAGGGGAAGCGTGCCTCGATCAGTTCCCTGGACGCACCCTGGGCCAGGTACTCCGCCACGATGGACTCGTACTCCGTCCGGCCAAAGGTCACGCTCGCCTCGGTAACCAGGTGCTGGGCGATAAGGTCCGTCTTGACGTCCAGCTCGGCCTCGTCCCTCAGCTGCTTCGCCAGCTTTTCCGGGTCGGAACTGGCGCCCGGCAAAAAATGCCGGAGGATATCCTCATAGCTCGCGTCGTTGTTTTCTGCCAGGGTCCGGCGCTCGGCCTCGATCTCAGCCATGCGAAGGTTGATCTCCTCCGTGAGATCGTCGTAGCTGCTGGCCTTGGCCGTCTCCTTCATGACGAACTGAATCAGGACCGGCTCCTTTTTCTGCTGCGCGATCCCGGCCAGATCAGTCTCGATGGCGGCGCGGCAGGCGGCCACGGTCGTGATCGAGGGGTCGCCCATGCGTTGCACCAGCGTGTCGTTGACCGGGGGGATGCAGCGCCGCTTGACGGAAGCGATTACTCCCCGTCTGCCCTGGCCCCGCTTGGGGAGGACGACCGGATCGCCTACGGTCATGCCGACCAGGGAGGTCTCCCAGTCGGGATCGTAAAACGCCTTGCCCACATTAATGTGGAGCACGCCGGCAGGCTGTGTGTCCGTCACCTCCAGCGCGATCCGAACAATATCGCCCGCCCGGATCTCATCTGCTGGCTCAATTGTCAGAAAGCGCTCCGCGAGGTTCTGCAGCTTGCGGTCCACATCCTCAGCGGCGACGGGCAGCTCCATCAGCTTCTGGGGAATGGATACCTGCCGAAAGTCAAAACATGCTGTCAATTTGCTTTGATCCATTTCTTCACCTGCTTTTCTCTCTATCGTCTGCAGCGGACATCTGTCCTGTTGCCAAGGCCATCATAGTACAAGTGGGTTTTTGATTGCAAGGCCCGGCGCACAGTCGGTACAAATCGCGTTTATTCGGTACAATTTTGGCGAGAATAGCCCAATACTGTCGAAACAGTCTCCAATAATTTGGGTGGATTTGCCGAAAGAACTGTGTTATACTGCATGTAATTTATCATTTCGGACGGTGATTGTCATGAAGATCCGTATCCTTCTGGTGGATGACGAGCCCGTTGTGCGGGAGAACATTCGCCATATGCTCTGCGCCTTCGACAACGTGGAGATCGTCGGCGAGGCCGATGGCATCACGCGGGCCGTGGAGCTGCTGAAAACCACCCGAACCGATGCGGTGATCTCCGATATTCAGATGGGAGACGGAACCGGATTCGACCTGGCGACCGCCATCCACCGTTTGAATCCCCACATGCCTGTCGCCTTTCTCACCGGATTCGCCCAGTTTGCCCTGGCTGGCTATGATTACGGCCCGGTGGATTTCCTGGTCAAGCCTGTCACTCACGAGCGTCTTGCCCAGACCGTTCAGCGCATCGCTGACCGGCTCTATCCCGAGGAGATCGGCAAGCGGGATGTCTTCGTGGGGATCCAGAGCGACCAGGGCTATGAGATCATCAACGTACGCAAGATCCTCTATCTGGAAAAGGACCAGCGTAAGGTGAAGATCGTCATGTCGGACGGCAGCTTCCTGCGTTCGAGCCAGAGCATGCAGGATCTGGAGGAGATTCTGAGCGAGTATAATTTCATCCGGTGCCACCAGAGCTACATCGTCTCACTCAGCGCGGTGGAGTCTCTGCACAAGGACAGCTTCGGACGCTCCTACTGGCTGACGCTCTGCGATTCGGGTACCTCTATCCCCCTGAGCCGCCGGAAGTTCGCCGAGATCAAGGATATGTTTCAGCAGCGCGGAATCAACTGCTATTGACGGAGGGATCGGCAATGTTGCTTCGAACGATCATGGATGCGACGGGAGTCTGGGTCCTCCTTGCCGCTGCGGCGATTTCCCTGGCCTTTGGCTTCGTGCTGGGCGGGCTCGATCGGCATACGCTTGGCACGACTGCCCGGGGCTTTCTGGTTCTGCGGATCGGCGTGGCCATGCTGCTGGCCCTCGACTTGTTCCTGTTTTTGGTGCAGCTTCAGACTGTGATCCATCTGCTGACAGCAGACCCCTCGCATGCTGTCTTTTATCGGATCGCCATAGGCGTGTTCCTTACTGTGGGACTTCTGCTCTGGTTGATCCTCAAAAGGCCGTCGCTCTTTCCAAAGGACTCCGGCATTCTCCTGGTAGCGGACCGGAGCCAGCAGAAAAAGCTCACCTACTGTCTGATCGGCGTTCTTCTGCACGCCCTGTTTTATGTGGCCCTGAGCGTCTTCCTGCTGTGGCTGATTCCCGTTTCCAATGCGGGCAGACTTGCCGTCGGACTGCTGATGTCCGTTCTTGCCCTGGTCGGTTCTCTGCTGTATGAGAAGTTCTCCGTGAATGTGGTCTATGAAAGGCTGGAAACCATTGTGGACCGGCAGTATCATGCGGAGCTGCGGAACTTCATGCAGGTTATCCGCTCCCAGAGGCATGACTTCAATTTTCATATGCAGACGGTGGCCGGTCTGATCGAAGAGGAGAAATACGATGACTGCGATCTCTATATTCGGACCATGGTGAAAAATGTGGAGCGTTTGAATTCGACGCTTCCACTGCACGACCCGGCCAACTCCGCTCTGGTGAACGTCTTCGTGGAGCTGGCCGCCTCCAAGGGCATCCGCCTGGAGGTCGAGGTCCTCAACCCCATGGAGGAGATGCCCTGTACGCCCTATGAGCTCAACACCATTCTGGGCAACCTGCTTCAGAATGCCATCGACGAGGTGGAGAGCAACGCCGCCAATGACCGCTGGATCAAGCTTTTGATCATGAAGCGAAGCCAGCGGCATATCATCAAGTTGACCAACCCCACGTTCAAGGACCAGTCGGAGTTTGCGGACATCTTTCAACCGGGCTACTCCACCAAGCACTCCCATGAGGGGATCGGCCTGGTCACGGTGCGGCGTCTCCTGGACCGTTTCGGCGGTACGATCTATCTGGAGCACGAGCCGAATATTGTACACTTCATTGCCATTCTCCCGATCCGTGCGAAAAAAAAGCGTTGATCGCCTACGGTGTAGATATCAATCATCACCACAAACCTGCAATGCAAGCTCAAAGTGCGTTTTGCCGCGCAATCATGGCTCCTGGTGCGATACTTACCGGGCAAAGGTTTGCAAGGAAATCACTTTATGAAAAACAAGGCTGTCGTCTTATAATCTACTTGTCTTGTTATTTATGCGATAAACATGCCATGAGATGGTGTTTCATCTCATGGCATATTTGTTTGAGCTCTTTAGAGACAACAAAACAAGAACCGGGAAATGATCCCGGTTCTTTCGTATTATATTGCCGAAAATTGTTGATGCATAGTTTGGCAGGTCCGCTGCCAATGGTGATTGAACCAAACATATAGATACGCGGGGACTCTACTGGACAAAGCTGCTCTTTCAGCGAAATGATGTTTTTTGTGGAAAGATTTACCTCAGAGTTCCAGATTGGAGCGGCGGCGAAGCAGATCCGTCAGTTCCCGATACTTTTCGCGGCTTAAAATAACCTCACCATCGAAACCTTCCAGAACAAGAGAATAGAACCTGCTTTTGCTGTCCACCTGCAGATGCTTGATCTTTTCCAGATTCACGATAAAAGACGAGTAGCAGCGGAAAAAATGGCTGCCGTCCAGAACATTGCTGAGCTCGTCAAACGAGTAATTGGCGATTGGGATCTCGTCTCCATTGGTACAGACAATCCTGTTTTTACGATTGGCACGCTCAATGAACAGGATGTCGTGGAATTGCAGCATTCTGTATCCGCCACGCGTCTTGATCATTGCGCTTGTGGATGTCGCCTTCCGCTTATATTGCAGCAGGTCATAGAGATACAGCAGACGACGAATCGCATGCTGAAAGTAAATCGTATCCACCGGAAGGGTAAAGACAGCAGTAGCACCAATGTACATTGCCCAAAGCGCAACCCTGTTATGCTGCGTATAAAGAACGGTCAGAAGATCCGGCATCTGTTCTGTCAGCTCATGGAGCAGGAAGCCTCCGTCCGGGCTGCACACAGGATCGCCGACTTCAGCGTTGATAAACACAGCGTCCACCGCCGCCTCGTGGAGATAGGCTTCCGCCTCGCTAATATCGTCCAGAACCTTGACGATATCAAACTGCCGATAAAAACCCAGCAATCCCTTGAGCTGATTCAAAAGCTCCGGATCCGATTCCACAATGACCGTCTTTATCCGCGACGTCATGCTTTTATTCCTCCTTACAAAAGTCCAAAAATGCCCGTTCCATCTCCTCCGGTGTGGAACTGAATTCCACACCGTAGTACCCTGCGTCATACGCAAACGGTCCGCGAACAGTGACCGTCATAATGTTGCCGGAACCCCAGAGGTCGATCGTTCCATCCGTAACAGCGCTTTCATAGGACTTGTATTCGGCACTGCCCTCCTCCAGGTTCTCAACATCCCACCAATAGAGCTCCACGCCCGAATACATACGTGCAATCGTAGCAATACCATCCGAAAACTCCGTATACTCCGTAGAGGGTATGATACCCTGCTCGACCAGATATTCAGCGAGATCGTCGATACTCTTGTCCCAGATCGGGTTGTCCGCCGAGATTTCCTGTGCGGGCAGCTTCTTCGGCTCTACAAAATCCGGCGTCAGGGTTACCCATATCACACATCCGACAAGTGATGCAATCAAGGCCGCAATGAAAATAGTCGTAAGTTTTTTCACGCCGTCACCTCCAGCTGCTGTTTTGTGAGATAATCCCGGAAGGTTTCGCTGGTCTTCCATAGCTCGCCAGGTGTGCCCGTTGCCTCTACCTCTCCATTCTTCATGACAACTGCATAGTCTGCGGAAAGCACCTCCGCCATATTATGTGAGATATAGATGACGGTCGGAACTTCGTCTCCACCGAATATATTTTTCAAAACCTCACCACCGGATTGATGGTCCAAACTCGCAGTCGCCTCATCCAGGATCAGGTACTTCGGCTTTACGAGCAGCGCCCGGGCGATCGCAAGTCTCTGGCGCTGACCGCCGGAGAGACGGGATGCGTCGGAACCGACCTCGGTATCATAACCGTTGGGAAGTGCGCGAATAAAATCATCCGCACATGCCAACCTTGCAGCGGTGATCATCTCCTCCTCGGTAACCTCGCTCCTTGCGCCATAGGTCAGATTGTCCCGCACCGTTCCGGAGAACATCGGGGAGTTTTGCAGAACATACGCAAACATCCCGCGAAGGTCCGAAAGCTTTGATTCTTTCAGATCCTGTCCACCAAGCGTGATCATGCCGGAATCGGGCTGATAAAAGCCCTGCAAGAGCTTCATTACCGTGGATTTGCCGGAGCCATTGCCGCCGATGATCGCGGTGCGCTTTCCATAGGGGATCGTAAATGAAACGTCCTGCAGCACCTGATACTCGCCGTCAAAACTAAAACGCACATGTTTGAGTTCAATGTCGCCGGCCTTCTCAATAGGCTTTCCGGTGTTCAACGCTTCCTCATTCCGCGCAAGAACGGCATTCACATGGCGAAGGCTTCCCTGTGTGCCCTTGATGTTCTGGAATTGGGTGAGTAGCTCCGCCTGGTACTTCTGCACGCTTGTGGTATAGGTCATGAAGTTGTTGATGCCTGTGCTTTCAAGCTTTCCGTCCCGGATCAAAGCAGAGCCGCGCACGGCGATCAGGATGGAGCTTAAATTTACATATACGCTGTGAATCAGTACCTGCGCCGCACTTGCCAATTGAACGATGATGTCCGCCTTATAGCGGCTGTTGATTGCAGTATAGCCCGCCTCTACCTCGCGGTCCTCCATGCTCTGCGCCTTTACGTGCTTTGCACACGCAACATGCTCGGAGAAAAAGCTGGTCATGGTATTCAGTGCCTCATAGGCCTTTCGCATAGAGAAAAACTCCAGCTTGCCGACCGCAAAGAACATGATCAGAACGATCGGAATGCTGAAAATCAGAATAAGGGACAGCTCCGAATTGTATTGAACCAGGATTGCCCATGCACGGATATAAGTATAGCCGGAGGAAACCATGCTAAACACCATTTGCAAGGTTACCGCCGCCTTGCTGGTATCGTTGGTCACACACGAAATCAGGTTGCTGGCGCCTTCTGCGTCAACGTCGCGCATCGTCAAAGAAACGATCTTTTGCCAGATAACGTTCTGCGAGCGCATGGTGACTTTTCCCGTTGCATAACTGTTAAAAACCTCTGCCGCGCCGTTTACGATGGATTGGAGCAGCAGCCATCCCACGTACGCGAGAATGACGGCATTGTACAGCTCGCCCTTATTGACACGGATCATTACCTTTGCGACCTGCAGTGTAATTTCGCCCGCTGCAATTCCAAGTGCGATTGCAAACAGGTACAAATGCCACGGAATCCGGAATCGGGTATAGAAGCGGAAAAACGGTCCCCACAGCTTTTCGCGCTGTTTTTTCCCGGCTTTAACGTTTTTCATCGATCAAGCCCTCCTTCACCTATCAGCTCGCGCAAATAGGCATTTGTCTCATAAACCGTCTCGATCGGGCCCTGGTCAACGACCTTGCCTTCTTCCATTACCACCACATAGTCCGCTTTCAGAACCGTCTGTCTGTCATGGGCAACATAGAGCGTTGTCTTTCCCTTCATCAGGGTGGAGACAGCCTGCCAGACAGCATCCTTCGCCTCCGCATCCATCGCGGCGGTCGCCTCATCCATCAGAAAATAATCCGTTTTCTTCAGCATACCGCGCGCTGCGGCAAGCTTCTGTTTCTGTCCGCCCGAAAAGCGGGAACCGTCTTCTCCCACCAAGGTTTCGTATCCCTCTGGGAGCTGGTCAATATAGTCTTTGATCTGCACACTTTCCGTAACGGCATCCAATTCCTCATCGTCCACCGGACGGTTGATTCCGAACAGCAGGTTTTCGCGAATTGTGCCGTTCAGCATGATAGATTCCTGCGTGATATACGTCAGCTTTTCACGACAGCTTTTTTTACTGAGCCCCAGCAGGCTTTCGCTTCCGATGCGGATATCGCCGCTCTCGGGATCATATAGACGCTCCAGCAGGTTTAGGAGAGTCGTCTTTCCGCTGCCGGATCGGCCGATTACGGCGGTTGCCTGTCCACATGGGATCGTCAGATTCAGATCACGGAACAGTGGCTTTTCGCCAAAGGAGAAATCCAGGTGATCGAAGACGATATCGCCGGAAAAATCTCCGGCTTCCCTGCCTTCGGTAAGGTTTTCGTCCTTCTCGGCAACGATATCCGAAACACGGTGCGTTGCGCCCTGTGCTGTCTTCAAGCTGGTCCAATAACCGGTATACGCGCTGAGATACGTGATGATCTCGTTCGCAAAGGCAAAGAAGGCGACCCATTGCACGAGGGAGATAGCTCCGTTGGCATAGAAGCGTCTACCGATCATAACGATCAAAATAAACTGAAGCGCGGCGACGATCGTATAAACGGGATTGATCAGGTTCGTCACCCAGCTATTGCGGATATAAGCTTGATAATAGCGCTTAGTACGCTCGCCGATGGTCTGCTTTTCCTTTTCCTCTGCGGAGAATGACTTGATCAGCATCGCCTGCCCCGTGCGCTGCGCGATACCTTCGGTCAGCTCGGCGTTGCGCTGATTGACCTCGTCGGTTAAGCCGAATTTCAAGCGTCCGGCGATTGCGCCGATTGCGACCTGCAGCGGCAGAAGCAAGAAGGTTGTCACCATTAGCGTCTTATCATAGCTGCCGATCTGGCCAAACAGTAGGATCACGGAATACAGCGAAATTATCGCGCTGACGAAAACATTCACAATGAGATTGCTGATCGTGGAAATATCTGTCGTCATGCGGGAGATCAACTCCTTCGGCTGCTGCGACTGATAGAATCCGAAGGGCAGATGCACGATCTTTTTCCAAACGACACGTCTAAGATTTCGGTCAATGCGCGCCTGGCAAAACCCGCCGATGATGCCGGATACACTGGCAATCAGCATGCTGACGATCGAAGCGGCAAGAAACGGAACGATAACGCCGAAAAAATCCACGTTCCCTGCGAACATCTTTGCCGTATACTCCGTTGCGCTTATACCGACATTCGTTAAGAGGACGGATGCCGCAATATAACCGACGATCCAGAACCAGGGCATCCCGGCTTTCCAGAGCAGGGAGAAGAACCTGCGCATTGTTTCCCTCTGCGAGCTTTGATGCTTCTCATTCTTCATAGGTTGGTCCTTTCTGTAAGGCGCAGCCCCTCCGCAGTATGGGTATCTACGGAAGGGCTGTGTAAGATAAAACTGTTATTCTGCGGGCATCGCTTCGAAAGCTGCCATGGCTTCGTCACCTTTTGCAAAATCCTCGGCATAACCGATGGCACAAACGCCCTTAAAGCCCTTGATCTCCATCAGCGCGGCGCCGCCCTGGATGAGGATGAGATCGGGATGATATGCCATGTTTTCATAGACCTCTGCTGTCTCACCGAGATTGTCGACGTCCCACCAGAACAGCCACAGACCGTCAAAGTCCTCCGCCTTGGTCGCGATGTCAACAAAAGGCATTTCTCCATTGGTGTTGTCCGTTACGTAGCCTGCGGTGGTGTTGATGTCAATGGGCTTTGCATCTTCCGCAATCAGCCCCTTCTCCTTGAAGTACGAAACGATCTCTTCATAGGACGCGGTCTTGGCATTGGGAACTGCAGTCTCTTTCTTGCCGCACGCGGCAAGGGGGAGTACGAGGATCAGTGCGAGTGCTGCTGCGATCAGTTTGATGCTTGCTTTCATAGTTTTCTCCTCCAACAATTCTTATTATATCTGCTCGGCGTTGTGCCGATCAAATCTTTTTTATATTTTTAATACAGATACCTTTCAATGCGTTCGCGTAGTTCATCCTCGTCCAGAACGCCCAAATGCCGCTCCTTAAGCTCTCCGCCCTGATAGAAGAACAGGGTCGGAACGGCGTGGATTTCGAAGCGTTCGGCAAGCTCTGGCGCTTCCATGGTGTTGACCTTAACAATGCTCAAAAAAGGGAGCTCCGCCTCCAGATCCTCTAAAAACGTGCTAAGGATCTTACAGGGCCCGCAGCTCGTGGAAAAGAAATCCACGATTACAAAATCGTCCTCCCGAACCAAGTTGTCAAAGGTGCTGGCTTCTGCAAATTTAATGCTCATTCTTTTCCTCCTTAAAATAGTTTTTTCGTACGTATGCGGTCACGGCGCGTCTGAAATAATCACAGTATTCGTTCTGCAGGTAATACGCTTCCGGGTATGCTTTGCGGTATTCTTCGGCGGTTCTCCCCCAAGGGGCGGCTGCTTCTGTCAGGAACGTCTCGTAGCCATCGGCATTGATCGTGTCCCCGTTCTGTTTGGCAAGGTATTCTCCGAGAAGACTCATCCGAACACTTTCCCATGCCTCCCGCTGCATAAGCACGACAAGCTCGTCGTAGGACTTTACCGGGATGCGTCCCCGAAAATCCTCCGGGGTCATCGTCCGAAGTTCCATCCCATCCATAGCTGCTAATGCCGCAAGCCGATTAACCGACCATTCAACGGTCTGATTCCAATCTGCCTCCGTTACCAGAATGCTGCTGTTCGCCTGGACCTGTTTTAAAACGTATCCAACAGCATCACGACTGTGCTCAAAGAAAAACTCATCAAGTTCCTTCTTTTCCAGATGCGTTTGGTACGCTGCAACGGTCTTTACATCCGGAATGTTCAGCGCTGCAATCATGTCATCCGAAAGCTCCGGCTTGTGTCGGTTCTTAACCGACTCAACCGTGACGAAAACCGTTTCACCCTTCCACAGTACTGAAAAGCTGTCCCCGACCTTTTTACCGGAAAGCGCTTTCTCAAATTCCGCGCCGAGCAGGCCAGCGCCAATCGTCACCTTCAATCCACTCCGGCAAAGCTTCGGATTGTCCGAACGGATTATCAATACTGCATAATCGCCTGCATAAAGCTCCGTCCCATCCGTCCATGTGATGTAGGGGTAAACCGCCCTTGAAAACTCGGCCTCCACCTTTTGCCGGTTGATCTCCGGACGAATCCGAAACCGCGTAATATCGACCTGTTCAAAGGAGTAATAAGACAAAACCTGCGATGAAACAGCCATATAAAAGACGTCTCCTTTCGCTTCTCAGCGCTGCATTTTTAGCTTTGAGATGAGTATACATTATCACAATTCAAAGCACAATCGCATCTGTCGCATCCGTCCGTGATCGTGTCGAATCTGTCCGAATTTGAAACCTGCGTCGCATGGAATGGTATCCCATATGCTGCGCCGTGCTCATATGCGGTGGTATCGCTACCAGCATATGGATGTGTTCCAGGCAGCATTTTGCTTCCAGTTTTCTACCCCTTTCCGTTCACTTAGACCCCTCAGTATTTTCCCTGCGTCAGCATTGCTTCCTCTTCCGCGATTACTGATGATTGGCAGAATAGGATACCGGAAATCAAGCAAATCGGGTCGGCCACGTGGCCGACCCGGTTCTTTTTGCTTTTATTCCATCTTCCCTTTTCGTTCACACTCCGGTGAGCAAAACAGATCGTCCCGCTCTTTTGCGATAAACGCTTTCTGGCAGTTCCGGCACATGCGGAGGGGGTGCTGTTCATCCGTCAGCAACATGGAGAACAGCATTTTCACCACCAGCATGAGGGAGTGGAAGTCCCATACCAGAGTAGGCGTCTCCCGAAGCTCAATGTGATAGGTCGGCGCGTTGCCGTCAAATGCCGCAATCCCCTTCTGATACAACAGCAGGCTGTCCTCATCCAACTGCTCCCTGTCGTTGTAGTAGAGAAAGCTGGTCATGAAAGTGAAGCTCCAGTCCTTGAAGACGGCTTTCAGCCAGTCATACCGCTCACCGTAGTCCCGCATAAAGCCCATGACAGTGGACTGCGGATACTCTTGATAGGTCATGATGAGTGAAATCATGGCAGGGTCCTCTTCGCTCCAAGAAGACTCCACGCCGTTCTTCCGGAAATCCGGTTTCCGGAACGGGAAGAACAGATCCAGATAGTCCGCCGTATCCATGGATTCCGCCCGGATGAGCTGGTTCTTTGGCAGGTACACTTTTTCGTATTCCATAAACCTGGCCGTGGTGGGCAATGCGGTCATGATACCCAGCAGACCGTATTTGCAGGCAAATCGCGCGATAGCATTTCGGATTTCCGTGTCGGATGCTCTCTGAAAGCATAAGAGACCGGTATCCATCGCCTCACAGACCAGCGTCTCCGCATCCGCCATGGGATCATAGGGCTGAGGCTCCGCTCCCGGCGTGGGCAGGAGATACAGATTCCCGTCTGCGGCGGTTCTCCACTCATAGCCGCTGTACCGTACCCAGCTGGCGCTGGTGTGCTCAAACAGCTTGTGCATTCGGCTCCTCCATTCCTGTCTCATATCTCCGAATAAACCGTGCCTCTCTCAAGGCTGGTTTGTAGCCCTGTCGCATCTGGTTCTGAAGTGCCTCGTAAAGCCGCTTCCGCAGCTTCCGGAACATCACATCCCGGACCTTTCGGATATTGCGGTCACTTTGATTTCTCAGACAGGCCACCTGCTGCGGTGATAGATGCTTCACCCCCAGAAAGTAGAGAAGCTCCTTGTGCTCGTCCTTCATCTCTGCCACAGCCTTTCGGATATAGTTCTTTTCCGTCAGGTCGTGCATGTCATAGGGGCAGTCCGCCAGCCAATCCAGAAAGTAACCCGCCGAGAGCTGACGTTCCATGGGCGTCCCCATCCACTCCGGGAAAACCAGAGCGTCATAATTGTCCCTGAGACCATAATCCACCGGCACATCGCCGCGCAGGAGCTCGTGACTGCGCTCCCGGCGTTCCCGGTTTTTGTCCAGACGGTTCCAGATGTTGATGACATTTTCAAACTCACGATGTGTCCGAGCGGATGTCTCCACGCGTTCTAATGCCTCCGCCTTCACCTCGCGCTGCAGCCTTCGCCTTGCCCGCTCCGGCTCTGTCTGAGGTTCCTGCTCCGGCATCGGCACTGGCTTGCTGAGAATACGCCGCTCCCACGCCAAGGCATCCGCGTAGGAAGTCTCGTCAAATAGCGCATCATCGCCGTCTTCGAAGGGAATACCGGTGTTTTCCATGATTCGGTTTTCACGATCGTACAGGTTCAAATATCTTACCTCTGAAATTATTTTTCAAAACAGTTCCGAAATGGGCCGCATAATTCTCCTATAAGTAGGGGGAACAAACGGTCCGTCAGCTCCGCGAAATAGAACATATGTTTTATACCACTATACCACAACGAAGATTCAATTACAAGGGGTTTTGCGTGGCTGAAGCATTTTGTTTTTTCGGATGTTGATGCTGCCGTGTGTTCTCCCGGATCATACGAAGACGAGCAGGCTGCCGGTTCTCCGGTGGCCTGCTCGTCTTTTTGAAGAAGGGAGGGATTCACATGACCTGGAGTATTACACCACAGCAGGTGGAGCTTGTGCAGCGTCTGGCGCGAAGCGACTGCTGCAACTGCGTGGATGGGAACTGCCTGCTGTTGGATGACGGGGAAGAGCAGACCTGCGTGCAGCTGATCTGTATCCACGGCATCTACTGCCGCTATTTTCGGGAAGCGGTACTGCCTGCGGATGAAGAGCTGTATGCGGCCATCGTCCGACAGAACGAAGAGAAGTAAGAAACCGGAAATTGGTCCTAAAATGTAGGACCAACTACAAAACAGAAGGAGGAAAACAAGATGAAAGAACTAAATGGGATCAAGATCATCGGCGTTGACCATGGATACGGGAACACCAAGACGGCCAACCACTGCTTCAAAACCGGGATCCTCAGCTATGACGCTGAGCCGCTGTTCACGCGGGAAATGCTGGTCTACGGCGGACGCCATTATCTCATTGGCGAGGGACACAAGGAGTTTGTAGGTGAGAAAACGAAGGACGATGAGTTCTATCTTCTGACGCTGGCCGCCATCGCCATGGAGCTGCGCGATGCCGGACTCACGGAGGCGGATGTGTTCATCGCGGCAGGGCTGCCGCTCACCTGGACAGCGGGACAGAAGGAGAAGTTCAAGGCCTATCTCACGCGGAACGCGGAGGTCGATTTCACTTTTCGGAAGGCAGCCTATCATATCCGCATCGTCGGAGCAGCGGTATATCCCCAGGGCTATGCAGCCATTGCGGAATTCGCCGCAGCGCTGGAGGGCGTGAACATGGTAGCGGATATTGGGAACGGCACGATGAACGTGCTGTATATCAATGACGGCGTGCCGCTGTCCTCGAAGATGTATACGGAGAAGTTTGGGACGTACCAGTGCACCCTGGCGGTGCGCGAGGCATTTCTCCGACAGACGCAGCGGGAGATCAGCGACGACATCATCGAGAAGGTACTCATCACCGGAACGGCGAACATCGCCTCAGCCGATCTCCGCATTATCCGTGCTGTGGCCACAGAGTATGTGCGGGATATCTTCCGCCGTCTCCGGGAGCACGGCTACGATGAGAATACCATGACGCTGTATATTGCGGGCGGAGGTGGTTGCCTGGTCAGAAACTTTTGCAGATTCAATACCGACCGCGTGGTATTTGTCGACGACATCAGCGCTGCCGCGAAGGGCTATGAGTATCTGGCGGAGCTCCAGATGAAAGCGGGACTGATCGGATGAGCGAGTATCGGATCAATGTGCGGTTCAGTTTGGAGGACGAGACCCAGCGCAGGACCGCGCTGTTTCTTAATAACCTGGACCGGGAAAAGTACGGGTCCCGTAACGCCTTTGCTGTGAATGCGATCTGCGCGTATGTGGGTGAACTTCTGAACGGCAACCCCAACGCGCGGCTGCTGGAGGACATTCGCCGGCTTCTGTTGGAAGTGGCTCCGGTCGCGACAAAAGCGGAGCCGTCCCAACCCAAGACGTTGGCTGTCGAGCTATCAGAGGAACAGAAGCAGAATCAGGCAAATGTGGCGCTGGATTTCCTCAAAGGATTCTGAACGTGCCAAAGGCGACCTATTCTGTGCCATGCGTCATGGACATCCAAGGATTCCGGCACAAAAACGAGCCATGTAGATATGAAAAAGGCGGAGCACGAACAAGGCGAACACGACTGCCTATCGGCAGCCATGTCTCATACCGTAGCAAGCAGGGACTTTGTGTGCCAAAGTCCGATCAGAATCCACCCATGACTGGGTGGATTCCCTCTTTGGGGGACGCTGTCCCCCAATCCCCCGAGAAAGGAAGGATGAATATGGGAAAAGATATCAGAATCGCCGTCCGTTTGACGGCAACAGAAAAAGAACGGATCCAAGCCAAGGCCCGCAAGTGTGGGCTGAGCACAACGGAATATGTGAAGCAGAGAGCGTTGGGGTATGAGCCGCGAGGTGTTCCTCCCAACGTTCTCTTTGTTCTCCTGGAAAAGCTGGGCGAGCTGGCCGATAAGACCAACTCACCGGAGTTGGACGAGGAGATCCGGGTCCTGCTGCAGCAGATCGCCGCTGCGCTTCTGCTGCCGGAGAAGGGGTGATCCCCATGGCCGCCACGGGCTTCTGGCCCATCTACAAAAACTTGAGAGCCACCCTGGCGTATGCGGACAATCCCGACAAAACCACACCGAAGGAATATGTGGACGACGATCTGTACGCCGCTCTGCGCTATGCGGGGAACGACTACAAAACAGACAAACAGCTATATGTCGGCGGGATTAACTGTTCCCGGCAGAACGCCTTTGCGGAGATGGTGGCCGTACAGCGTCGCTTTGGCCTGCGGGGTAAGGTGGTGGGCTATCACGGTATTCAGAGCTTTCGGGAGGGCGAGGTCACGCCGGAGGAGGCCTTCGCCATCGGCAGGGAAACGGCCCGCAGGATGTGGGGCGACCGATACCAGGTGCTCGTCACCTTGCATTTGAACACGGAGAATCTCCACTGTCATTTCGTGGTGAATCCCGTGTCGTTCAAGGACGGCGCCAAGTTCCAGAACAAGATCGGCGATCATAAAGAACTCCGCCGCGTATCGGATGAGATCTGCAGAGAGCACCGGCTGTCCGTTTTGGAGAACAGCAACTTCTACGGCAATAAGAAGGCGTACTGGATCAACAAGGTCGGGAAGAAAACACATCGGGATCTGCTGCGGGAGGACGTGGAGTACTGTCTGTCCTATGCCGGCAACATGGATCAGTTTGTCAGCCAGCTGCGAGGGCTGGGTTACGAATACGACTACAGGCGCGGATCTGTCCGTGCTCCCGGCTGGGAGCGGGCTGTCCGATTGCGGAATCTCGGCTATACCACCGAGGGCCTCCGGGAGAGGTTCAAAGACAACCTATGTTCCCCCGGCCACTACTATCAGTGGAACACTCATCTGCCATATCGACCGAAGCGGTTCCCGCTGCTGGAACTGGAACGGAAGCTGCAATTCTCCGTGGAGCACTCTCACGATGCCGCCACGGTGCTGGTGGACCTGTTATTTCTCATGCTATTGCTGCTGTTGCAATTGCAGAAAGAAGAGAACACGAAGGTCAGGCCGCTGTCTCCAACTCTTCGGCAGGAGATAGCCAAGTTTGACGAGTTGCAGCGGGAATATAAGTTCCTAACAGACAACGGCATTCACACAACAGTGGATCTGACAGACACCATGGCAGATTTATCACGGCAAATCAAGGAGAAAGAAACGCAGCGGCAGAAGTGCCGCAACCAGTTGAGAAGAAATACAGATCCCGCACGGGAGGCCGTATTAAAAGACGAGGCAAAGGCCATCTCAAAGGAGCTGACACCTCTGCGGGAGCAGCTGCGCACGGCACAGCGGATTGCACAGCGGTACCCCAAATTACAACAGTTACTAAAAACCGAGCGGGCCATGGAAATGACGGCCCACGCCAGAGAAAGAGAGAGGAGTTAAACCATGAAACAAACCAATATTGCCATTACCAGCCTGCACCCCTTTGCGGGCAACCCCTACCGGGTCCGGGACGATGCGGAGATGGATGCGCTGGTAGAGAGTATCCGGGAATACGGCGTCTACACGCCGCTGATCGTCCGGCCCATGGAGGGAAAACAGAACGAATATGAGGTGATCAGCGGACACCGCCGCTTGCACGCAGCCAAAAAGGCAGGGCTTTTTGAAGTCCCTGCCTTGATTTATCCCCTGGACCGCAGCGCAGCTGCCATTGCGGTGGTGGACAGCAATCTGCACCGGGAGCACATCCTGCCATCTGAAAAAGCTTTTGCCTACAAGATGAAAATGGATGTACTGAAAAAGCAAGGCAGGCGGACGGATCTGACTTCGTCGCAAATTGCGACGAAGTTCAATGCCGCCGCACAGATCGGAGCTGATACGGGAGAGAGCCGGGATCAGGTCTACCGCTATATCCGGCTGACCAACCTTATCCCACCACTGCTCAGATTGGTGGATGAGGGGCGCATCGCCTTCTCCGTAGCGGTGGAGCTGTCGTATCTGTATCAGTCCACGCAGGAGCATTTGGCGGAGATCTATAATCGGGACGAGACAACGCCGTCCTATTCCCAGGCGGTGCGGATGCACAGGGAGAATGGTCTCAGCATCGAGGGCATCTCCGATGAGCGGGTGGAGGCCATCATGGCAGAGCAGAAGCCCAATCAGCGGGAGCAGATCCGTCTCCGCAGGGACGACTTCAGCAAGTTCTTCCCAGCCAGATATTCTGACCGGCAGATCCGCAATGACATTATGGCCGGGCTGGACCTCTTGAAGCGGCAGCGTGAGCGCAGCCGCGACCGAGACACCCGATGAGAGGAGGGATACAGATGGAAAAACGTTACCGCTCCCTGGCGGAGCTTCCCATGGTCCTCACGGTAGAGGACTTGATGCCTATTCTGAGCATCGGGCGCAACACCGCCTACGAGCTGATCCGCTCCGGCCAGATTCGCAGTGTCCGTGCTGGACGGAAGATCCGGGTGCCCAAGGAGGCCATTGCGGAGTACCTGTCCCGGCAGTCATAACACAGAAATCACACATTTGCAAATGTACCGCACAGCGGGCTATCATGGAAGTGCATGATTCCCGCTGTGCGGTGGAAAGGAGGATAAGATGCCGCGCGGCAAAACAACAAACAAGAACGCTCCGGGCGCCGGGACGATCCGCAAAAAGACCGTAAAGCATAACGGCAAGGAATACACCTACTGGGAAGCTCGCTACACTACTGGCTATGATCCCGGCAACGGAAAACAAATACAGAAGTCCATCTCTGGAAAGACACAGAAGGAAGTCGCCCAGCAATTGCGAGAGGCAACAAGTCAATTGGATATCGGCACCTATATTGCGCCGAACAAACAAACAGTAAAAGAATGGCTGGAGATTTGGATGGCCGAATACCTGTTTGGTGTCAAGCCCCGCACGGCATCTATCTACACCAACGATATCGTTCATTATATTATCCCCGCGCTTGGTGCCATTCGTTTGGAGGCACTCAACGCCCATACGATCCAGGGATTTTACAATCACCTCGCCAAAGAAGGGCGCTCCGTTCCGAAGCGTGACAAAGATGGAAATACAGTCAGGCACAACGGGGCGATTGTCTATGAATCCGCTCCGCTCTCTCCCAAGACAATCAAGAATATTCACGGTGTGCTGCACCGGGCTTTAAAGCAAGCCGTTCTGAATGGCTATCTTCGCTTCAATCCAGCAGATGCCTGTATTCTGCCACGAATCGAAAAGTCAAAGCTGATGCCCCTTGACGAATTCCAGATCTCAGCTTTTCTCAAAGAGATCAAAGGCAACCGCTTTGAAGCCCTCTTCCTTGTCGCCCTGTTTACCGGCATGCGTCAGGGCGAATTGTTGGGTTTGACCTGGGATTGCATCAACTTTACCAGCGGAACGATCCTGGTTGATAAACAACTGCAGCTTCATCAGGAAAAAGGCGTTGATGCCTATAAGCTGGTTTCCACCAAGAACGGCAGATCCCGAACCATCACCGCCGCCCCTTTCGTCATGGCACAGTTGAGGGCGCGTTGGAAGCAGCAGGCTCAGCAGAAGTTGTACGCCGGCTCTGCGTGGGAGCAAAACAATCTGGTGTTTACAGATGAGGCCGGTCATCATTTGACGAAGCCCACCGTTTACCGGGAATATAAGCGGATCGTGACGTCCATCGGCCGCCCCGACGCCCGTTTCCACGATCTGCGCCACAGCTACGCGGTGGCGGCGATCCGGGCAGGAGATGACATCAAGACCGTTCAGGGCAACCTCGGACACGCAACAGCAGCTTTCACGCTGGACGTATACGGTCACGTCACCGATCAAATGAAGCGGGACAGCGCCGCCAGAATGGAGGCTTTTATTTCCTCAGTTTCCGCTTTATAAGGGAAAACTAACGGGAAAACTCCCGAAAACAGGGCATAAAAAACCCTGTAGTCATTGCGACTACAGGGTTTTGTCTGGAGGTGACACCCGGATTTGAACCGGGGAATGAGGGTTTTGCAGACCCTTGCCTTACCACTTGGCTATGTCACCGTACTATGTTGTTCGAGTCAAGAGCCGAGGGATATTATAATATAGCTCACGTCCTTTGTCAAGGGGAGAATTTGGCGATTGTGCGTATCGGCGATCCGTTTCTCTCTCCGCGCCGTGCAGCGGTGCAAAAGAGCCGGAGGCGGCGCCTCCGGCCTTTCTGCAGCGGACAGGCGTCCGCCGGCACGCCGATGCGCAGGGCGAGCAGACAGGTACTCCCATAGCGCCTCTGATCCATCCGGCAGTCCCTCCTCAGTCAAGGGTGTTTTGATAGACCGTACAGTGCTTATAGCCGGCGTTGGCCCGGGAGCTATAGAGCCCCTCCATGATGCCCTCCCAGGTGGCGGAGGGATCGTCCACCAGCACGTAGTTGTCGTAGGAGGAATACACCGCCTGGCCGGGCGCCTGGCCGGTGAAGTGGAGCAGATACCGGAAGGTCTCCTGGTAATCCACCTTTTTCTCCGTACACTCCCGTGTTGTTGCCCGATACGTTTCCCCGTTATATTCCACCAGGGAGAAGAACAGCTTGGGATACTGATCCTTTTCCTTCTCGTACAGCTCTGCGCTCACGTGGGCCGGATCCAGGGTGTAGTAATAGGCGCAGAGGACCGACGCCGGCTTCTCCCGGCTGGCGGTCCGGTAGAACGCGTCCCACACGTCGCCGCCGGCGGTGCATTTCAGCCCTTCAAAAACCACGACATTCTCTTTTTTTGCCCTCTCCAGGGCTTCGTCCGCCGTGCAGACCGTGTCGAAGAGCTCCTTCATCTGTGTCTCCTCCTCGTTCTTTGAACAGGCAGACAGGGCGATTGCCAGCGCCGCGGCTGTCAATACGATGGCAAGAATTCGTTTCACGGTGCACTGCCTCCTAACCGGCATTTGTCAGCGTTGCGTACAATCTATATATAGCAATTGCCTCACCCTGTCAAGCGTCTTTTGTGGGCGGAGGAGCGCACCCGGCGGCTTCCGATCAGCGGGGAAACCCCACCGGTACGCGCTGGCGCAGCCATTACGCGCCGCGAGCCTCCTCTTCTTTCCGCTCCAAAAAAAGACACCACCCACAGGGTGGTGTCTTTTTTTGGAGCGGGCGACGAGGCTCGAACTCGCTACCTCGACCTTGGCAAGGTCGCGCTCTACCAGATGAGCTACGCCCGCAAAATGGTGCCTCCGGTCGGAGTCGAACCAACGACACGCGGATTTTCAGTCCGCTGCTCTACCAACTGAGCTACAGAGGCATATGGCGACCAAGATGGGGCTCGAACCCACGACCTCCAGCGTGACAGGCTGGCGTTCTAACCAACTGAACTACTTGGCCGTATCTGTGGTGGGAACAACTGGACTCGAACCAGTGACCCCCTGCTTGTAAGGCAGGTGCTCTAACCAGCTGAGCTATGCTCCCGTCCCTGCCGTCTCGAGAACGGCAAGGGTTATTATACTAAACCCCGCCGACGATGTCAACAAAAAAATTTCATTTTTTTCATTTTCATTCATCCCCGGCGGATCTCTGCAATCAGCTTCTCCAGCTCCTCCCCGGAGAACTCATACACCGCGTCGCAGAATTGGCAGGTCATTTGGCAGCCCCCCTGCTCCCGGAGGATCGCCTCCAGCTCATCGGCCCCCAGGGAGATCAGCGCCCGCTCTACCCGCTCCCGGGAGCAGTAGCAGCGGTATTCCACCGGGGTCGTCTCCAGGATGTGCAGATCAAAGTCGGACATGACAGTGCGCAGCAGGTGCTCCGGATCGGCGTCCTGCTGCAGCAGGGCGGATACGGGTCCGGCCGCCATGATGCCGCCCTCCACCTTGGCGATGGTGTCCTCCCCGGCGCCCGGCATCAGCTGGATCAGGTAACCGCCGGCGGAGAGGACGCTCCTGTCCCGGTCCACCAGCACGCCCAGGGCGCAGGCCGTGGGGATCTGCTCGGACTCCACAAAATAGCCGGCCACATCCTCGGCGATCTCGCCGCCCAGCAGGTC
Organism: Oscillospiraceae bacterium; assembly: GCA_017427645.1. Lineage (GTDB taxonomy): Bacteria > Bacillota > Clostridia > Oscillospirales > Oscillospiraceae > Vescimonas. Next base: position 103,350 of record JAFRSI010000141.1, read on the forward strand.
CACCGTGCCCACGTAGGGATCCCGCATGTTCAGATCCTTGATGACCGTCAGCGTGCCCTCGTGTCCCACAGCGGTGCCCACGTCCAGCTTGCCGTCGGCACGCAGGGGCACCTCGGCGCCGGGATTGGCCACGTAGCCCCGCACGTTGCCCTGATTGTCCGACACGGCCAGTACCGTGCCCAGAGGGCCGTTGCCCTTGAACTGCAGGGTGATGCTGGCCCCCTGCCCCTTCAGCGCGTTGCCCATGAGACTGGCGGCGGACAGGGCGCGGCCCAGGGCCGCCGTGGCGGTGGGGGTGGTGCGGTGGATCGTCCGGGCGCGCTCCACCAGGCCGCGGCTGCAGACAGCCGCCGCCTGGACCAGCCCGTCGGACGAAATGGCTCTGACAATGCGATCGTTGCTCATGCAGAATACTCCCGAAATCTTATTTCCCGCAGGCGCGGGCCACCTTGAAGTCCAGCCAGATGGCCATCAGGATAGACAGGGCGCCCAGCCCCATGGACGCCGCCGGATCCCCGCGGACAATCACCACCGCGGCGCCGGCAATCACCGCCCCGGCACACAGCGCCGCCAGGACGCCGATGAAAACCGCGGCGGATTTCTTCCAGGGCTCCCGGTCCTCTCCGGTTCGCCACTGGCGCCACCGATAGACGCAGTGGACCAGCAGCAGCGCCGTCAGGACCAGTTCATAAAAAAACTCCCGATACATAGCTTCCTCTCACAGCCGGACGCAGGAGAAATAGATCCTCTGCTCCCCGTCGACCGGTTTGCGCAGCTTCATGTCGCCGTAGATGCGGATCCTGCCGAAGCCGGCCTCCCGCAGCCAGGCGGTCAGCTCCTCCACCGAGTGGCACCGCTCCCGGTGGATCTCCAGGCTTCGCTCCCAGACGCCGCCGCGGCGGCGGAACAGATCCATGTAATAAGTACAGATCCGGCGGCTGTACTCCGTGCGCCACACGCAGTAGGCGTCCTCCGTCTCGTCCAGGAACACCTGTCCGTCCATGGCGCGGAACTTCTCCGGCGTGTTGACGTCGAAGATCAGCAGTCCGCCCGGTGCGACGAACAGCCGCAGCCGCTGCAGGGTCCGCCGCACGTCCGCCGGACGGGTCAGATAATTCAGGCTGTCCAGGCAGCACACGGCCGCGTCCACCGTGCCGTAAAGATCCAGCTTCGGCATGGATTGGTGCAAAAAGATGGGGGGAATGCCCCCCACCGTTCCGTACTTTTTCATGGCAACCGCCAGCATCTCCTCGCTGCTGTCCACGCCGATGAGCTCATAGCCCCGCCCGGTCAGCAGCCAGGTCATGGTACCGGTGCCGCTGGCCAGGTCCAGTACGGTATGGACCGGCACAGCCGCCCGGGCAAAGAGCTTTTCCAGGAAGTCCGCCCGCCGCTCATACGCCACGTCGCCGGTCAGCGCGTCGTAGCAGGCGGCCAACTGGTCGTAGCAGCTCATTTCTTGTCGCTCTCCGCCATCTTTTCCAGGATGCTCTCGTAGCCGCCGGCGCCGGCCATCAGACTGCGGTTCACACGGCTGATGGTGGCGCTGGAGGCGCCGGTTTTCTCCAGGATGTCCGTATAAATCATTCCGCTGTTCAGAAGCGTCGCCACCTCAAAGCGCTGCTCCATGGAGCGCAGCTCCGAGATCGTGCAAAGATCCTGGAAAAAGCGATAGCACTCATCCTCCGTCTCCAGCTTCAAAATAGCCCGATACAGCAGATCACTCTTCTCCTTGCGGGCAATCTTCGACTTGGCTGTTCTTGGCATGGTAGTCCCCTCCTGTTGTGTTTATTCTTTCACTATTTTAACACCTTAGTGGGCGAAAGTAAACACCTAAACGAAATTTTTTCGCGTTTTCTTACATAATTTCATAGACCAAGCCCTGCTGCCCGGGGAAAAACGGGCAGTGATCTGTTATTCCGGAGGCAGACTAAGCCAGAATGTCCTTCAGGTCCTCCAGGCGGGTCCCCTTGCTGACCACCACCACCCGGTCTCCCTCCCGGATGGTGGTCATGCCGCCGGGAATGATGATATCCCGTCCCCTGGCGATAGCCGCGATCAGGGTCTCCGGCTTCAGCCGCAGATCCTTCAGCGGCTGATCCAGCACGGCGGCGCTGGTTGCCGTCACGTTGAACTCCAATGCCTCCACGGTGCCGTCCAGCATCTTGTAGAGGCGCTCCACCGCGCTGCCCTCGCCGTTGGCCAGGGCGCGGACATACCGGGTGATCTGGTTTGCGGTGATGTCCTTGGGGGAGATGATGCTGTCGATCCCCGTGTCACGCACCAGATCGATGTAGTTGGGGTGCGTCATCTTGGCCACCACCTTGCCCACGCCCATGCGGTGAGCGGTCATGGCCATCAGCAGGTTCTCCTCATCCCGGTCCGTCAGCGAGATGAAGGCGTCCGTTTCAAAGATGTTCTCGCTCTGGAGCAGATTGCTGTCCGTCCCGTCGCCCTCGATGATCATGGCGTGGGGCAGCTGCGCCGCCAGGCGCAGGCACTTGTCGTGGCTCAGCTCCACCAGGCGCACCTTCGTGTTGGTCCTGGCCAGCTCCCAGGCCAGATAGACCGCCGTACGGCTCCCGCCCAGGACGGAAACGCTCCGGATCCGCTGCTGCGTCCTTCCGATATCCCGCAGGATCTTCTGCAGCTCGGGCTTGGTGCCGATCATATACAGCTTGTCCCCTGCCACCGGCGCAAAGCTGCCGTTGGGGATCAGCAGCCGTCCCTCGTGCTCCGCCGCACAGACCAGTACGTTGGCAAGACGCGGAACTCCCAGCGAGCTGAGGGTATTGCCCACCAGACTGTCCTGCTCGGCCAGCTGGAAGCCGATCATATCGATCCGCCCCTGGGCAAAGGGCTCCACGGAGAAGGCGTTGGGGAAGCTGAGGATCCTGGCGATCTCCTGAGCAGCGCTCAGGTCGGGGTTGATCACCATGTCCAGGCCGATCTCCTGCTTGAGGGTATCTGCATCCCGGCGGTACTCCGGATTCCGGACCCGGGCAATGGTGTGGTTGGCACCCAGCTTCTTGGCGATCAGGCAGCAGACCAGGTTGGTCTCGTCCTTATCCGTTACGGCGATGACCAGGTCGGCGCCTCTGACGCCCGCCTCGATCAGCACGCTGATGCTGGCGCCGTTTCCCTCCACGCACATGATATCCAGCGTATTGTCCGCCCGGTGCAGGGCCGCGGAAGCGGAGTCCACCATGACGATGTCGTGATTCTCCTTGGCCATCTCCGCGGCAATGGCGTAGCCCACCTTGCCGTTTCCGACGATGATGATTTTCATTTCGTATCCTCCTTCTCCGCCCCGCCCTCATGACGCCGGGCGCGGATGTCGATGAGAGCGGCATTGAGCTCCGCGCCCATGATCAGCACGGTACCGCTCCAATAGAGCCACAGCAGCACCACCACGATGGTGGCAATGGAGCCGTAAAGCTCCGCGTAATGGGCAAAGTGTTCCACGTAATAGGAAAAGGCCAGGCTCACCAGCATCCAGGCCAGCAGCGAACCCACCACGCCGGGGGCGATCCGCCGCAGCGGCAGCCGCTCGCCCAGCGCCAGCATATACAGCACCGTCAGCATAGCCAGCATGATCGCCGCCAGCAGGATAAAGCGCAGATAGCTCCAGACCCGGATAAAGCTGTCCGGAATGGTGATCAGCGTGGAGACGAAATGCAGGGCGCGGCCGCCCACCATCACCAGCAACGTCGTCAGCACGATGGTGAGGATCAGCAGCACGGCAAAGAGCAGGGTGCGGAGCGTGGCCCGCCAGATGCTCCGGGGCGGCCTGTATCCAAAGGCCTTCCGCAGGGAGTGCATCAGGCAGCTGGTGGCCCGCATGGGAAACCAGATGGAGAATACCAGGCTGAACCACATGAGCTGCCGGCTGGTATTCTCCGAGACGTACGTCAGGTAGCTCTTCACGATCCCCACCACCGCCGGCGGGGCGATCCGGGACAGCACGTTGGTGATGCTCTCCACGTCCAGAGCCAGAGCGCCCAGCAGCACGCTGATGAAGATCAGCAAAGGGAACACGGCAAACAGCAGATAATACGTCAGGGCGGCGCTGTCCCGGGGCACGTCGTGCTCGTAATACCGTGTCACGACCTGTCCCAGCAGCTTTTTCACCGTCCCGCGTTCTCTCGGCCTCCCGCTCATCGTTCCCCTCCTCTCCCTGTTTTGCCGGCAAAACAGGGAAAAACATCTGCTTGCGGGTATTCTATCACAGCCGCTGCGAAAAGAAAAGGTCTTTTTGTTTCCTTCTCCCTTCCCCGGATTCCCTCTTCCTCTCAGATTTTTTCAATTTTTTCCATTTTTTTCGATTTACTGTATTGAATATTCCGAGAACTTGTGATATCATCCTATCGTTGTAAAACACCATTCTGATATTTCCATTTTCTGTAAAAGAGGTTACGCCATGGATAATCTGACTCAGATCGTGCGCGCTGAAATCGCACGGCAGTACAAGAGCGTTCGCCAGTTCGCCTTCGCTGTGAACATCCCTCTGTCCACCATCAACAGCGCCCTGCACAACGGCATCGGCGGTTCCTCGTATGACACGGTGGTACACATCTGCAAGACCCTTGGGATCCAATCCGTTTCCTATGACAGCGCCCACTACCTGACGGAGGACGCGCTGCGCCTGCTGGAACAGTATTCCCGCCTGGATAACTACGGCCGCCACACCATCTCCTCCGTGATGCAGGTGGAGTACGAGCGCTGCACGGAGCTCACCCGCCCCCGCGCCAAACGGGGCAGCGCGGAGGTCTCCAGCGTCAATGTCTCCGCTCCGGAGGACAAAAAGAACTGATTTATCATCTCGTCGGACGGGAGCACCGCTTTCGGGCGGTGCTCTTTTCTTGCGCTCCTTCATATTTCCCTTCCCCGCCACATAGAGTAAGGAGGCCGGAGGTCCGCCTGCGGCATGACGATGGGAAAGGATGGGACATATGATACGAAAACGCTCTGTGAAGATCCTCCTGCTGCGGAGGAGCTATCTGCTGATATTGGCCGCCCTGGTCCTGGCCGGCGGGATCTTCTGGATTGTCAGCTGGCCGGCTGCCGTCCACACGGCGGCGGCGCAGAGGCAGCTGCCCATCTACTCGGTGGAGCGGGAGCAGAAGGTCTGCTCCATCTCCTTTGACGCCGCCTGGGGAAACGAGGACACCCAGACGCTGATCGACATTCTGGAGAGGTACAACATCAAGGCCACATTTTTTGTGGTGGGCGACTGGGCGGAAAAGTACCCGGACTCCGCCAAAGCCCTGGCGGACGCCGGCCACGAGGTGATGAGCCACTCCCTGCACCACGATCACTACAATTCCCTCACCGCCGATCAGATCGTCGCCGACCTGAAGGCCGCCAATGAGAAGATCTCCGCCGCCACCGGCACGGTGCCCACCCTGATCCGCTGTCCCTACGGCGAGTACGACGACCACGTGATCTCCGCCATCCGCTCCGCAGGGATGGAGCCGATCCAGTGGGACGTGGACAGTCTGGACTGGAAGGACTACGACGCCGACACCATTTACAGCCGCGTCACCTCCCAGGTGCAGGCGGGCAGCATCGTCCTGTTCCACAACGCCGCCCTCCATACCCCGGAGGCTCTGCCCCGGATCCTGGAAAAGCTGATCCAGGACGGCTTCTCCGTCATCCCCATCTCCCAATTGATCTACACCGGGGAGTACACCATCGACCACACCGGCCGTCAGCACGCCGCCCCTGCGCCTCACACCGACAAGCCGTAAGGCAGGTCTGTACAAAAACAATACCCCGCTGCCGATCGGCAGCGGGGTATTGTTTTCACCGTGCGTCGCACAGAGGCGCTATCCCCGGTGGCTGTCAAACCAGCCGGTGATCTCGTTGAGCCTCTTCAGCCTATGGGCGGGCTTGCCGCTGCGGCTGAGCTCGTGGTTCTCCCCCCGGAAGCACACCAGCTTGCTCTCCACCCCGTGGGCCACCAGGGAGGCAAACATCTGATATCCCTGATCCACCGGGCAGCGGTAGTCCTCCAGGGCGTGGATGAACAGAGTGGGCGTCCTGACCCGGTCGGCGTACTTCATGGGGCTGTGCCACCACAGCTTCTCCGGATCGCCCCAGGGATCGGCGGCGTTCTGATCCACGGCAAACTCCACGCCGATATCGGATACGCCGTAGAAGGACAGCCAATTGGAGATGGACCGCTGGCTGGCACAGGCCCGGAAGCGGTCCGTGTGGCCGATGATCCAGTTGGTCATAAAGCCGCCGTAGGAGCCGCCGGTCTCAAAAAGGTTCTCCGCGTCCATGGCCGGATAGGCGGCCAGGGCCGCATCGCAAAAGGCCATGATATCGTCAAAATCCACGGTGCCGTACTTGCCGCGGATATCCATGAAAGCGCCGCGTCCGTCGGAGCCGGTGGGGTTGCAGAAGATCACGAAATAGCCCTTCCCGGCCCAGTACTGCATCTCGTGGTAGAACACCGGGCCGTATACGGTCTTGGGCCCCCCGTGGACGTCCAGGATCACCGGGTATTTCTTCGCCGGATCGTAGTCCATGGGCTTGAGCACGAAGCCGTGGACGTCGTAGCCGTCCCGCTCCACGTTCAGCGTCTCAGGGCAGGCCACGTAGCGGCCCCGCAGGGCGGCGTCATGGAAGCGGCTTAACCGGCGGCCCCGGCCGTCGTAGAGCTCCTGGGGCCTCATGTCGTACAGGCCCACCAGCAGCAGCTCATCGCCGCAGACGTCAAAACAGTCCACGGAGCCGTCCCGGTCGACGACAGGGGAGATGACGCCGCTGTCCAGCTTGTAGAGCTTGGCGCTGTCATACCGGGTGGAGATGAAGTAGCACACGTCTCCCACCATCTTCAGGCTGCGGCCGCCGCCGTAGCGGACGTCGGAGCCCACGGAGGAGCCGATGGACTCCCCGTGCTTTGCGTACAGGGTCAGCTCGCCGGTGGTCTCATCCAGCCGGTAGAAGTCCGTGTCGGTGTTCAGGCCGTAGCGGACGTCGGAGGCCAGCACCAGCAGGAAGTGCTCGCCCACGTCATAGCCCGCCAGGGCAAAGTGCTCGCTGTCCGCGGCCAGCGTCGTAACGGAACCGTCCGCCAGCGTCAGGCGGCGCAGGGACGAGCTGCCGATCATGGTCAGAAGAGGCCGCACCGGGGTGCTCATGTAGTACACCGCCGTCTTGTCGCGGCTGAGTTTGACCTCAAAGACGTTCTCGTTCCGTTCCGTCAGGCGGTGCAGCTTTTTCCGGCGGACGTCGTAGCGGAACAGGGACTGATAGGCTCCCTTGGTATAGGTGCTGCCGTTCCACCACCAGGGCACCTGGGAGATCTCCTCGTAGTCCTCGTTCTCCTTGCGGTGCTTCTCATAGGCCGCCAGCAGCTTCGGATCGCCCAGATAGAGGTCCTCAAAGCCGGGGAAGGTGGTCCCCTCCACCAGCAGATCGCCGCCGGGCAGAGGCAGCACCCGGGACACGGGGATGGGGAAGGTATAGGCCAGTTCCGCCTCGCCGCCGCTGAGGGAAATGCGGTAGAACCGGCTCTCCAGCTTGTTCTCCCCGTCCTCCTCCCGCTTGCCGGGGAACAGGATCGTATCCTCGTCCAGATAGCGGAAGCTGCTCTCCTTGCCGAACGTGGTCAGCTTGCGGAGCTTTCCGTCCCGGCGGAGATAGAGGCAGGAGCGATAGGCGTTCTTCTTGCGATCCGCCTCCGTCACGGTGAGGCAGGCGGTCTTTCCTTCCGGCGAGAAGGTCACGTTGGAGAGAAATTTCAGACGGCAGAAATCATCCACGGCAATGGGACGCATGGGGACACATCCTTTCAAATGACGAATTTGTTTTATTATACTACCGCGCCGCCTGCTGCGCAAGCAGGCAAAGCTCTCTGCGGACATAAGGCAGAGAGGGGCGGCTGCCTGGCCGCCCCTCTCTGTAAAACGGATCGGTTTTTACTTTTATCCCACGCGCAGGGTGGCCGCATCGGAAATCGTGGTACCGCCGCTGCTGTTGGTGACCTTGCAGCGGAACTGCATGCCGTTGCGGGCGGCGGTGACGCCGATGCTCATGGTCGCCGCAGTGGAGCCCGTCACGTTCGCATTGTACCACTTGCCGTCCTTCAGGGACTTGTACTGCCACTGATAGGTCAGGCCCTCGCCCTCAGCCGCCACGGTAAAGCTGGCCGTGGCGCCGATGGGACCGGTGAAGTCCTGGGGCTGGGAGGTGATCGTCGGGCCGACTGCCTCCACGCGGAGCGTCGCCGCGTTGGAAATCGCCGTCATGCCGGAGGCGTCGGTGACCTTGCAGCGGAACTGC
>JAFRSI010000142.1 GCA_017427645.1 Oscillospiraceae bacterium
GTCGCCGCAGCCGTCCATCTGGGCCTGGCCTGCCACCACACAGATGGTGTTGTCCGTCGTGATCTCCTCCAGCGCCTGGCACAGGGCCAGCAGGTCGGCGGGGGTGGTGTGGATCAGCTCTGCGTAGTAACGGCAGACGTCCTCATAGGATGTGCCCTTGAAGTACCGGCTCTCCGCCACGGTCATCCTGCTCTCCGTGTTCAGCAGCGGGTCCAGCGTGGACACGGCGCTGAGGATGAAGCCGGTCAGATCCGGCTCGTTCGCGCAGAAGTCCCGTACGAAATCAGCGGTGCCGTTCATCACATCCAGAGACCGGCCCGGCTGGGGATCCCGGTAGGTATAGAAGCCCGCGTCGCCGTCGTCCCGGCCGATGAAGCCGCAGCCGTAGGCGCCGCCCTGGACGCGGATCTCACTCCAGAGATAGACGTAGTTCAGCACGTTTGCAAGCACGGGCAGGCTTCCGCAGTACGCCCTGCCGTGGCGTCTGAGGTTGGCGCCCTTTCCGGCAAAGCCCACGGCGGCGGGGATGATAATGCCCTCCTGCCGCACGCCCAGCGGCGCGTAGGTCGCCTCCGCCGGTGCGGTTTCTCCCACGGGCAGGGTCAACTGATCCAGCAGAGCGTCAGTCACCTTTTCCGAGCAGGAAATTGTGAGCCGCTCTGCCGTGAACACCTTGCGGGTGATCTTCTCCATGGCGCCCAGCAGCTCGTCCAGCTGCGCGTCATCGGCGGTGCTGATCTTCTTAAACCACATGGCCAACTCCGCGCCTCCGGTGTACTCCCGAGCCGCGCCATGGGCCGTACCAAAGGCACTGACGCGGGTGATGGCGTACTGATGTCCGTTGGCGGACAGGGCCATCTGGGCCTCCATGGCCGCCTGGTTCAGCATATCCCGCAGCAGCTTACGGTCGGTGAAGACGGTCTCGTTCAGGATCTCTGTCAGCAGCGCCACGGCGCTCTCGCCTTGGTCGGCCAGGCACGCCATGGCCGCCGTCACCATCACGCGGCAGTGGTCCACATTGCTGCCGGGCAGGACGGTGGGCTGGAAGCTTAGTCTGCCGATCTTCTCCTTTACCAGCATCTGCAGTTCCTCACCGCTGTGGCGCTTGGTCCCGGTGGTGCCCAACAGCATGGTCAGCACCACCAGCGCGGGCAGCTCCTCCAGCCGGAGGTCAGCGGCGTTGAAATGCGTATGGAGATACAGGAGGTTGCTACCGGTCTCGTGGCGCAGCACGGTGGTGTCGCCCCGCTTCGTCACGGTCATGGGCAGAGGCTCCGGCTTGTCCTTCAAATCGGAAAGCTGCAGCATGGGGATGCTGGCAAGGGCCTCGTCGCTGTCTGGCGTCTGCTGCCATTCGGCCAGGGATTCCGCCTGGCGTGCCAGCTCGGCGCGGCGCTCGTCGGTCCACGCGGCGCTCTCGGCGGCCACGCGGGCGGCCTCCTTCGCAGCCTTCTCCTCCCCCAGCGTGCGGGAGGGCGTCAGCACGGCGGTGACGCTGTGGCTCTCGTCCAGGAACAGCTCCCGGATGAGGTCGGCAAAGTAGTCGGTGTCCAGCTTAGTGGCGAGGTTCTCCAACACCTCCTCCACCACCAGTCCCTGGGCAGGATCGCCGCCGTAGAGCCAGGTGTCCAGCAGCTCCAGGGCCTCCATGAGGCTGCGGGGCATGCCGGAGTTGTCACGGTCACGCATCTGGAAGGCAAAGTGGTTGTAGCAAGCCTGCAGCCGCTGGCGGTCCAGACCGTTCTCGGCGATCTTCTCCAGCATCTCCCGGACGGTCTGCCGGATGGCGGGCAGCTTGTCCGCGTCGGTGTTCCACACGTCCCAGGAGATCCAGGTCTGCTGGATACCGTCATGGACGCTGACCGCCATATCCTGGCCCAGGCCCGCGTCCAGAAGGGCCTTCTTCAGCGGCGCGTCGTTGTCCCCGGCGAGGTAATCCGCCAGCACAGAGGCGGCATAGTTCCGCTCCCGGGTGCTGAAGTCGCCCAGCAGCGTGCCGCAGGAGACGATGGTGCGCTCGGTCAGCGGCTCCTCCGGCCCCACCTCGTAGGGAACCTCCCGCTGCGTGGCGGCCACGGGGGATTGCATGGGGATATCAAAATGTACGTCCCGGCGATCAAATTCGCTCAAGAAACCGTCGATCTTTGCAAGAGCCGCGTCCATATCCACGCTTCCCACCAGAGAGATGCGGGCGTTGGAGGGGTGATAGTACTTGCGGTGGTTGGCCCGGAACTGCTCGTAGGTCAGATCCACGATGTGCTCCGGATCGCCGCCGGATACGTGGCGATAGCAGTTGTCCGGGAACAGGAGGCGGTTCATCTCGTTCTCCAGCACCGTGGCGGGAGAGCCGAAGGCGCCCTTCATCTCGTTGAGCACCACTCCCTGATAGCACAGGTCCTCCCCTTCGCCCTCATAGCGCCAGCCCTCCTGCCGGAAGATCTCGCTCTTGTGGTAAATGGCCGGGTGCAGCACCGCGTCCAGATAGATGTCCATCAAATTGAGGAAATCGCGGTCGTTCCGGCTGGAGACGGGGTACACCGTCTTGTCCGGGTAGGTCATGGCGTTGAGGAAGGTCTGAACGGAACTCTTCAGCAGCTCCACGAAGGGCTCCTTCACCGGATACTTGTCGGACCCGCAGAGCACCGAGTGCTCCAGAATGTGGAACACGCCGGTGGAGTCCTCTGGCAGCGTCTTGAAGGCGATGGAAAACGCCTTGTTCTCGTCCTTCCGATCCAGCCAGCACAGCTGGGCCCCGGTCTTGTCGTGGGTCATTTCCCAGAGCCTCGCATTCAGCTCCGGCAGCTCCGGCAGCTCCCGCACGCGTTTTACTTCAAATCCGTGTAATTTCGTTCCCACCTGCATGGTTTTACCTCCCCTTAACTTTCCATCATCAGCCGAATGATCTCTTTGTCTGTCTGCTGCATGCCGAACCGGGCCAGACGGCCCACGCTGGCGATGGTGTTCTCCACCCCGCACTTGACGATGCCGTCGCCACCAAAGAACTGGTTGCCGTCCTCATACATGGCAAGGCCCAGGATCCCCGCGTCCACGGCGGCGGCGATCTTGGCGGCGCAGCTGGCCTTGGCCCCGTCGCACACGATGCCGGAGTCCACCGCCACGGCGTTGACCACCGTGTGGGCGATCATCTCAAAGCGCCCGCCCTTGAGATACGCGATGCCCGCGCCCGCGCCGCACCCGGCGCTGACGGCGCCGCAGTAGGCACTGAGGCGCCCGATGCCGGTCTTCAGATGGGTGGTCACCAGGTTGGAGACCACCAGCGCTCGGAAGAGCTCCTCCTGGGTCTTGCCGGTCTCCCGGGCATAGATGATGACGGGCACGCTACAGGTGATGCCCTGGTTGCCGCTGCCGGAGTTGATGACCACCGGTAGCTCACAGCCGTTCATCCGGGCGTCGCTGCCGGCGGCGGCCCAGGCACGCATCTTATAGTTGATGTCGTTCTCCCGGCCCCGGAGCACCGTCTTGCCGATGTTGGCGCCGTAGCTATGCCGCAGGCCCTCCTCGGCGATGGCCATGTTGTATTCAATCTGCCGCTCCAGCACTTCCCGCACGTCCTCAACGTCCACGCTGCCCGCAAAGTCCACGATCCCTTCAATGGAGAGGCAGGAACGATCCGTGAGGCCGTCCTCTTGTGTGACGATCTCCTTTTCCAGCAGGACTTCCCCGTTGCGCTTGACGGAGACCACGTTGGTGTGGTAGTCCACGATACGGATGGAGGCGGAGTCGGCACCGTGGTAGGCGGTGATCATGATGTCAAAGATGTGGCCCGTGTCGGCATGCCGCACCTCAATGGGTGTTTTTTGCAGGAACTCACCCATGGCGGCGATCTCCTCGGCGGTAACCCGGGAGAGGACCTCCAGCTCTGCGTCGGCGTCACCGGCCACGGTGCCCGCCGCAGCGGCGGCGGGAATGCCCCGCAATCCGCCGGTGTGGGGCACCACCACGCTCTTGACGTTCTTGATGATGTTCCCGCTGACCTCGATCAGCAGCCGCTTCGGCATGGTACCAAGGACGGCCCGGGCCTTGGCGGCGGCGTAGGCGATGGCGATGGGCTCGGTGCAGCCCATGGCGGGCTTCAGCTCCTCGCGCAGGATCTGTATGTACTGTCCATAGCAAGCGTCGCTCCTGTTCATCTCGCGCCTCCGTTTTCGTAGTCATAGCTATTGTAATGTCCGCTTTTTACCGGGTCAATCCGTCTTGTCCATTCGGGCTGTTTCGTTGACTATTCTGTCGTTTTTTTCGGCTTCATTGCTTTGGCACCCCCACGCCTTTGCGTCGTGGGGGTGTCGGTTTTCTATGCAGGCATCTCCGCGCCGGTGACCATGGGTAGGCCGGGATAATTGGCGATTCTCTCCGCCCTGCCCACCTTATCACTGTCAAAAAACAAGATATCTTTCCCCGTTAATCCCCTTTTTTCCCTTTATTTTCCCTTTAATAGTATCCTCTAAAGGAAAAACTTTAGGAAAACCGCAGGAAAACGGAACAGTTTGAGAAGATCTCAAGTTTTGACGCTGCATAAATACTTGCATATTTCAGCCGAAACATGGAATATTTGAGCAGATTTCGATATAAATATACAAAAATCCCGACTTCCGAAGAAGTCGGGATTGTGGAAGGGTTGTGCAAAAAAGATGCCACTTTCCAATACTCGAACTGCAATAGTTTTACCTGTTTCCATATCGGTGCAATCTTGGAAGTGCTCTGCGATCCAACTAAATGATATTGAAGTATACTAGAATATTAGCTTTTTGCGCTTCGTTTGAGTTACTCATCTTTGCACACCCTCTTTTTTAGCCGAAAAAGCTCAGCGCTTCAAGAAAAGCAGAATATAAAAATGTTGGATGGATCGGAAATAAAACTTCACTGAGATGCAATTTGCTTGACA